>JAKVJO010000013.1 GCA_022486935.1 Solobacterium sp.
TGACAGTGTCCTCAAGCAGATCACACCTCAAGAGCCAACGAAAATACGAAAACTTCAACGAAACTGGTTTCTTCCATCCCATTCCAGCAGGAATTCATCCAGCCAGGCATGCATGAATTCATCCCGGTGGATGGCAATCTGTTTTGCCGTTTCCGTGTTCATCATATTCTTCAGCAGAAACAGTTTCTCATGGAAATGATTGACGGTTGTTGAGACATGATTCCGGTATTCTGCTTTGGAAAGATGATTCTCAGGTATTTCCTTTGGGTCGTACAGTTTTCTTCCATGGGCACCGCCATAGGCAAATGCCCGGGCAATGCCGATCGCTCCGATCGCATCCAGCCGGTCGGCATCCTGGACAATCTTTCCTTCCAGGGTGTCTGGCACCTGGGTATCGGTTCCGGAAAAGGATACCTGCTCAATGATATGGATCACTGCTTCGATTTCTTCATCAGGAATATTTTCCCTGTTCATGAAACTGCGGGCATTGCGGTGTTCTGCTTCGGTATCCGGTGACAGTTTGTAGTCATCCACATCATGCATCAAAGCGGCCAGTTCACAGCGTGAGACATCTGCGTGTTCGTTTTCTGCAATGGTGACTGCCATCCTGCTGACCCGAAGGGTGTGGTCCAGATCATGGCCGCTGCTGTCGTTTTTGAACTGCTCTGAAAGAAATTCAATGGTTCTGTTATACAGTTTATCGTCCATGTCGTACACCTGCCTGATCACGATTATATCCCTGTTGACAAACAAAGAGAATGATATTAAATTGATATCACTAAGATACGGGAGGAGAGATGATTGGTATGCAGGAAGTTGTATTGAACGGAAAGAAGAACGGCATGGCAGTTCTGATGATTCTGCTTGCTGTAACAGCAGTATCCATTATTGGCTTCATTGCCGGTATCGACATGGACTTTACACCGCTGATGGTAATTTGCACGATCTGGTGGTGTGTAGGCTGGATCTTTGTGATGGGTCTCAAGGTACTGAAACCGCAGGAGGCTCTGGTGCTGACCCTGTTTGGCAAATATGTCGGAACACTGAAGGGCGAAGGATTCTATTTCGTCAATCCGTTTGTGTCTGCAGTCAACCCGGCTGCTACCACACAGCTTGGACAGAGCAGTGATGTCAAGCCGGTCACAAAACTTGGCTCCGGGACCGGCATTGACCGTAAGATTTCCCTGAAGGTCATGACGCTGAGCAATTCCAGGCAGAAGATCAATGACGTGCTCGGCAATCCGATTGAGATCAGTGTCGCTGTTACCTGGAAGGTGACAGATACTGCAAAGGCAGTCTTCAATGTCGATAACTTCAAGGAATACCTTTCACTGATGTGCGATACCGCAGTGCGTAACATTGTCCGCCTGTATCCATATGATGTTGCACCGAATGTGGACACCACCGGTGATGGAACTGCAGATGACGGAAGTCTGCGCGGCTCCAGCAGCATGGTTGCCCAGCGGATCAAAGAAGAAATCCAGAAGTCGGTAGATACTGCCGGCATTGAAATCATCGACGCAAGGATTACCTATCTTGCTTATGCCTCTGAAATCGCTGCAGTCATGTTGCAGAGACAGCAGGCATCCGCAATTATTGACGCCCGCAAGATGATTGTGGACGGCGCAGTCGGCATGGTTGAAATGGCACTCGAGAAGCTCAAGACAGATGGCGTGGTGGAACTGGATGCTGAACGCAAGGCAGCAATGGTGTCCAATCTCATGGTGGTCCTCTGCGGCAATCATGATGCACAGCCGATCGTCAATTCAGGGAGCCTGTATTAATTGATGGAAGACAATCGCAAAAAACAGGTGCCGCTGAGGCTGTCACCAAAACTGTATGATGCGATCGCTGCCTGGGCAGAAGATGACTTCCGGTCTGTCAACGGACAGATTGAATATCTGTTATCAGAGTGTGTCAGACAGCGTAAAAAGAACGGAAAGTATGTAGGAGAGCAAATCGACGTGCCGCCGAAAATAGATATCAAGTAAGACATGCCTCTGGGGAAACTCAGAGGTTTGTCATCCGGTGGAAACCGGGTGGCTGTTATGGTACGATCAACAGAGAAAGAAGGATTCATTATGACATTGAATATCTTCGGAGTTCTTGGTGCAGCAGTGCTGTTCTTTGCGTCACTGATCATCATCGCCAAGATTTATAAACGGAAAGCAGAGAACGGAAAGTTATATACTGTCCTGCTGCTGTGTCTCATGGTTGGACTGGTGTTATGTGTTGTGTGTATCTTCAGCCTTTCAGCAGGGGCAGACACCACCTGGCTGTTTGGTCTGGTATGGGCGGCAGTGGAAACACTGGTCTGCCTGCTGGCATTCAAACACTTTTTCTGGGATAAAGAGAAGAAAGGGACAAACTGAATATGTCTGAACTGAGAACTCAGAGGGATGAAATCGGTGAGGCAGTCGGGGCAGCCGAGGTTGCCCTGTCTCATCTGTATAAAGCACATGATATGCTCAAGAGCGCAGGCAACTGGGGGGTGGTTGATATTCTTGGCGGCGGCATGTTGACAACATTTGTCAAACATAACAAGATGGACAATGCCCGCAATGAACTGCAGATGGCAAAAAACGCACTGCAGGATTTCTCAAGGGAACTGAGAGATCTTGACCGCGTGGTTGATATCAGCTGCGGAGATGACTTCATGGATTTCGCAGACTACTTCTTTGACGGTGCAATGGCAGACTTCCTGGTGCAGTCAAGAATCTCTGATACCAGACGGCGTGTCGAAGATGCGATTGTCCAGGTGGAGCGGGTTCATAATGAACTGCTTGATCTGGAAGAACGAAGCGGCTACTGATTGAATGCTCAAATGAAATGACCTGGGTTATCACTGACTCAGGCCATCTTTATTTCTGAAGCTGTTTTCTGGCAAATGATCTGAACGCATCCAGGTCGTTCTGGTCCGGATGCCCCTGGTACAGGATTCCCAGAGGACTGTGGCAGTGAAACTCTTCTGCCCGCATCCGGATGCCGCGGTCTGCAAGCAGCGCGGATACCTGGTGATAGGTGGAGGGCATCAGTGCGGATACAGAGAAGTTGACAACTGATTTGACAAGCGAGGGATCCAGACTGCTGATGAAAATCTTCACGCTGGGAGCGATGATCCCGCTTTCATAACAGCTGCCAAGAAACAGAATATCAACCGGTTCCTTCAGCGGATGATATACCGTCAGCGCAGGAGCTGCACACACATCTGAGATCGCATCTGCCAGTATTCTGACACTGTCACATCCAGTACAATACCGGATTGCACAGTTCACCATCATGCAGCCTTGCGTTTTTTCTGGGCCAGAAAGTTGACTGCACTCAATACAGCAGTGTTTCCCTGACCGGCGGCTTTGATGTACTGATAAGGAAGACCGGCAATATCGCCTGCCGCAAACAGCCCCGGGATATTGGTCTCCATCTGCAGATTGACTTTGACAGCAGTGCCCTCAATGGCGAGCCCCGGTACCAGTTGACCGGGAAACTGTGCTTCTCTCAGGATGAAGACTGCATCACATGGATATTCATTCTGATCTGTTTTCAGGGAAGTGACCTTCATTCCGCCAAGAATCTCAACCGGTTTCTCTGTTCTGACTTCCACGGCATGATTGAAGTGCGGCGTTTCTTGATAAAGCGGGAAGTAGGTTACTTTGGAACATACTTCAGCCAGGAAATCCGCTTCCGCTTCTTCCTTCGGACTGCCGCCGATGACAGTGACTTCTTTTCCTTTAAACAGCGGAGCATCGCAGGTTGCACAGTAACTGACGCCGCGGCCAAGATACTGTTCTTCTCCCGGATAGGGTCTGCCGGCAACAACACCAGTAGCGAGAATGACTGATTCTGCTTCAATCACTGTATTCTGATCTGTCTGCAGGGCAAAGTAATCGCCCATGGCATAGACGGCAGTGATCTTCTCTTCTGTGATCTCAATGTCCATATCCTTCATCTGCTGTGTAAACGCAGATGCCATATCACTCCCTGATACTTTGGACAGCCCGAGATAGTTGTCAATTTCATGAGCGGCCTGCAGTTTGGCACTGAGGTCTTTACTTCCCAGCAGGATGAAATTCTTGTTTCTGATTTTGGCGGTCAGTGCAGCTGAGAGACCGGCCGGGCCGGTTCCGAGGATTGCAATATCGTAACGTGTCATGATTGTTATTCTCCTTTATGCATTCTGATAAATCTTCAGCATATCTGCTTCATACAGTACTTTTGCGCGTCCGCGGTGTCCGCCGCTGAGTTCGGCACATTGGTGGGCCATAAACTGCATCTGTTCTGCAGTTGGCGAAATGCCAAGTTCCTTCAGGCTGGTCGGCATACCGATTTTGCGGTAGAACGACTCCATGGCTTCAATTCCCCTGAGGGCTGTTTCTTCATCGGTATCGGCCGGTGCGACCTGCATGACATTTCTGGCGAATGAGACAAATCTTGGCAGGCAGTCTTGATAGACATATCTTGCCCAGGTTCCCCATACTGCCGCAAGCCCTGCGCCGTGTGCGACATCGAAGAGCGCACTCAGTTCATGCTCCAGACCATGGCATGCCCAGTCGCCGCCATCTCCGCCGCATCCGGTCAGACCATTGTGGGAAAGACTTCCTGCCCACATGATTTCCGCACGGGCATCATAGTTCTTTGGATCCTGTTTCAGTTTGCGGGCATTGGCAATCACCGTGCGCATCAGTGCTTCGGCAATTCCATCGGTCAGTTCCATGTTTCCGCCTGGTGTGAAGTAGCGTTCTTCTGTATGCATCAGGATATCTGTACAGCCGCAGGCAGTCTGATAATCCGGCAGGGTCATGGTCAATTCCGGATTCATGATGGCAAAGACCGGTCTGGCCAGATCATTGGTATATCCGCGTTTGATCATGCCGTCTTCATTGGTCAGAACAGTGGAGTTGCTCATTTCACTGCCGGCTGCCGCAATGGTCAGAATGACACCGACCGGAATGATCCGTTCCGGCTTGCGCTTCAACATGTAGAAGTCCCAGACATCACCATCATTGGCCAGCCCATAGCCGATTGCCTTGGCAGAATCAATGACACTGCCGCCGCCGACAGCCAGAATGAAATCGACCTGTTCTTTTCTGCCGAATTCAATTCCCTGATAGACTTCAGCAAGACGTGGGTTCGGCATGACGCCGCCCAGTTCTGCATGCATGATGCCTGCTTCATCCAGGGAATGCTTAACCCGGTCAATCAGTCCGGATTTTACCGCACTGTGCCCGCCGTAGTGGATCAGTACTTTATGAACGTGATACTGCTGAATCAATGCACCGCACTGTGATTCGGTATCTTTTCCGAAGATCACTCTGGTCGGTGTGTAGTAATTGAAGTTGTTATACATGGTTTATTCTCCATTCCAGATGGTATTATGCACGATCTGCAGCTTTCTGTTCTGCATGATGCTTC
Source organism: Solobacterium sp. (assembly GCA_022486935.1). Lineage (GTDB taxonomy): Bacteria > Bacillota_I > Bacilli_A > Erysipelotrichales > Erysipelotrichaceae > Bulleidia. The sequence continues at coordinate 5,410 of JAKVJO010000013.1, forward strand.
AGCACCATGTTGATCAGCATGCCGACAGCGATCAGACATCCGCCGATCAATGACTGCCTGGAAGAGGCCGCACCGGTAAACAGATCAATCACTGTGCTGCATGCAAGCTGGCCAAGAAAGGAAAGCAGGGTCAGCTGGAATGCCGGCAGATGGGGAACCAGCAGATTGTTCAATGAGACACCGACAACACCGAAGATTCCACCGAGATACATCCACCATGGGGCAGATGCCATTTCACTGACGGTGAAATGATTGCCAAGCAGTAACATCAGTACAATTGTGACCGGCATGGCTGCCGCAAAGTTGAGGAAGGTGCCCTGCATGGTACCGACTGACTGGGCAAGCCGGGCATTCATGGAACGGGAAGTGACAATGGATACGCCGGCTCCCAATGACATGACAACTGCGGCAATTCCGGAAGATACAGAAGAATCCATCATGATGATAATGCCGGCAATCGCAAACAGGAATCCGATCAGGGTGCTTTTCTGGAACGGATGCTTCTTCATGCCGAAGAATCCGAAGGAATCAATGAACAGGGAAGTGATTGTTTCGCCAAGCAGCCCCAGGGCAGAAATGCTGAGCATGGAAATCTTGCCGAATGACGATGCCTGGAAGATGGTGGTACAGATACCAACCACACCGGCAAAGTACATCCATTTCGGGGCTTTGGGATCAAACTTCAATTTCCGGTGCGTCACCAGGAGCACAATCCCACAGGCAACCAGCCCGAACAGATGGATGATCATGGCACCGGTATAGGAATCAAATACACCGACGAGCGATCCATTAATTGAAATCATGACCGAGAAAAATGAACCGAGTAAGAATGAAAACAAGAGATACATCGAAAACGCCCCTTTCAGTCAAGCGATCCCTATTATAAGGCATCAGGCAGTACAAGGATACTTTGTGAAAGCAATCTGCTGGCGTCTTTTGCCAGTCATGCTAAACTGTGTGCAGAGATCAAACAGTGATCTGTCGATAGAAGATAGAAGGGGTTTGAATATATATGAATATGGAAGTGGTACGGGGTCTATTGATTCCGTTTATCGGAACAACTGCAGGCGCTGCCTGTGTGCTGTTCATGAAGAATCAGCTGAACCGGAAAGTGGAACGTTTGTTACAGGGATTTGCGGCAGGTGTGATGGTAGCGGCAAGTATCTGGAGTCTTCTGATTCCGGCAATTGAGCAGAGTTCCTATCTGGGACAGTGGTCGTTTGTGCCGGCAGTGATCGGATTCTGGATCGGCATCCTGTTCCTGCTGCTGCTGGACAAGGTTATTCCGCATCTGCATCTGAACAGTGATGCGCCGGAAGGCCCGAAAAAGAAAGTTTCCAAAACCACGATGATGGTACTGGCAGTGACCCTGCACAACATTCCGGAAGGCATGGCAGTCGGTGTTGTCTATGCCGGATGGCTGAGCGGCAGCAGCGGAATTACCGCGGCCGGAGCCCTGGCACTGTCACTTGGCATTGCCATTCAGAACTTCCCGGAAGGCGCAATTATCTCCATGCCGCTGCACAGCGAAGGATGCTCGAAAGGAAAGTCCTTCTGGTATGGGGCCCTGTCTGGAGCAGTGGAACCGATTGGTGCACTGCTGACCATCCTGTTCTCCAGGATGATTGTACCGGCAATGCCGTATCTCTTGAGCTTCGCGGCTGGCGCCATGATGTATGTCGTGGTGGAAGAACTGATCCCGGAGATGAGCGAGGGAGAGCATTCCAACAGCGGTACACTGGCATTTGCATTCGGTATGACACTGATGATGGCACTGGATGTCGCATTGGGATGAAGACCCGGGAAACCGGGTTTTTCTTTCGGGCATCAGTTTTGACATATACCCTATGGGGGTATATTATCCATTCTGTAAGACAGCAGAATCAGGAGGCATACGATGACAGAACATCCCTGCAAAACAGAATCCTGTACGTGCCGGCATACGGAACGTTCAGAACAGGAAAAGAAAGAAATGCTGATCCGGCTCAGAAGAGCTGAAGGACAGATCCGCGGCATTGAAAAGATGGTGGAGAATGATGCATACTGCCCGGAAATCCTGATCCAGGTTTCGGCAGTCACCAATGCATTGAACAGTTTCAACAAAGTGCTGCTGGCCAATCATATCCGCGGCTGTGTCAGTGAGGATATCAAAGCCGGCAAAGATGAATCGATTGATGAACTGGTAGAAGTTCTCAGGAAACTGATGAAATGATGAAGCAGTATATTGTGACCGGCATGAGCTGTGCAGCCTGCCAGGCACATGTGGAAAAGGCGGTCAGGGCAGTGACGGGAGTTACTTCCTGCACGGTCAGTCTGTTGACCAATTCCATGCGTGTAGAGGGCGATGCGGCACCTGAAGCAGTCATCCTGGCGGTTCAGAAAGCCGGCTATGATGCACAGCTGAAAGACGGCACCCGAACAAGATCCTCGGCAAGTGATCAACTGCAGGCAGAAGAAGCTGCCCTGGAAGACAGGGAAACACCGGTGCTGAAACGCAGATTGATTACATCCATTGGATTTCTGCTGGTGCTGATGTATATCTCCATGGGCTACAACATGTGGGGATGGCCGGTACCTTCGTTTCTGGATCACAACATGATGGCACTGGCCCTGACGCAGCTGCTCCTTGCCTCAGCAGTGATGATCATCAATGGCAAGTTCTTTACCAGCGGCTTCAAATCACTGTTTGGCGGGGATCCGAATATGGACACGCTGGTCGCACTTGGATCTTCCGTATCCTTTGGCTGGAGTGTCTATGTGATGTACCGGATGACCGGTGTCATGAGTGACATGGCATCCATGATGGAGCTCTATCATAATGAACTCTACTTTGAATCAGCTGCCATGATTCCGACACTGATTACAGTCGGCAAAATGCTGGAGGCCCGTTCCAAGGGGAAGACCACCAGTGCCCTGAAAGGACTGATGAAGCTTTCTCCGAAGACGGCAGTGCTGATCAAAGACGGTAAAGAAGTAACCGTGGATATTGATGAAGTACAGGTCGGCGACCTGTTTGCCGTCAGACCTGGTGAATCGATTCCGGTAGACGGAATCATTGTGGAAGGAAGTTCTTCCATCAACGAGTCCATGCTGACAGGTGAATCGATTCCAAGAGATGTCAAAGCCGAGGATCATGTCTCTGCTGCAACCATTAACACCACTGGATATCTCAGATGCAGGGCAGAGCGGATCGGGGAAGATACTGCACTGGCTGAAATCATCAACATGGTCAGTGATGCGGCCGCAACCAAAGCGCCGATTGCCAAAGCGGCAGATCAAGTGTCTGCGATCTTCGTTCCGGCAGTGATGATCATTGCGGCTGTTACAACTGTTGGCTGGCTGCTTGCCGGACAGACTGCTGCCTATGCACTGGAACGCGGTCTCTCCGTACTGGTCATCTCGTGTCCGTGTGCACTGGGACTTGCGACTCCGGTTGCCATCATGGTCGGTAACGGCCGCGGTGCCAATGCGGGAATTCTGTTCAAGACTTCTGAAGCACTGGAGAATACCGGCAGGACAGAGATTGTTGCTCTGGATAAAACAGGTACAATTACCTCCGGTGTACCGGAAGTGACAGATATCATTCCATCTTCCGGCATTACAGAACAGCAGCTGATCCAGAAGGCAGCCTCACTGGAATCGCGGTCTGAACATCCGCTTGCCAAAGCAGTGATGAAGAAGGCCAAAGAGGAAGGAATCACAGCAGAAGAAGTCACCGACTTTGAAGCGATGCCGGGAAGCGGTCTTTTAGCAATACTGAATGGACGCAGGATCAGCGGCGGCAGCCGCACCAGCATGGAGCAGCAGATCAAGATGGATGAAGCAATCCTGAAGCGGTCTGATGAACTGGCTTCCTCCGGCAAGACACCGCTGTTCTTTGCAGAGAATGGAACACTGCTTGGAATCATTGCAGTTGCCGATGCGATCCGTGAGGATTCCCGCAAGGCCATCCAGCAGCTGAAGCAGCAGGGGATCGAAGTGGTTATGATTACCGGTGATGCAAAGCGGACTGCTGAAGCGATTGCCAGACAGGCAGGTGTTGATGAGGTGATTGCCGGTGTACTGCCGCAGGGAAAGCAGCAGGTCATTGAACTGCTGAAACAGCGCGGCAGAACAGCCATGGTCGGTGATGGAATCAATGATGCGCCGGCACTGACTGCGGCGGATGTCGGTATTGCGATTGGGGCCGGCACGGATGTGGCAATTGATGCGGCAGACGTGGTATTGATGAAGAGCCGGCTGAGTGATGTGCCATCAGCGATCCGCCTGAGCCGGGCAGTGCTGAAGAACATCCATGAGAATCTCTTCTGGGCATTCTTCTACAACATCATCTGTATCCCGCTTGCGGCAGGGTTATATGCATGGAAGCTGAATCCGATGATTGCGGCTGCGGCAATGAGTCTTTCCAGCGTGACCGTTGTCAGTAACGCATTGCGTCTGAATCTGTTCCATCTGGAAGATGCGGGAAAAGACAGGCCGTCAAAACATCACGCCCGTCCGGCAACCAAAGCAGAAAAGGACCAGTTGAATGCATTGATGAATCCGGTCTGCCCGATCAGCAGTGCATCAGAAAAAGAAACAGTACTGATTCAGTGTATGATGTGTGAGCACTGTGAAGCAGCGATCAGTAAAGCGCTGATGAAGATAGATGGCATCACCTCTGTAAAGGCAGACCATGCCAATGGGACTGCAGTGATTGAAGTGACGCATCCAGTCAGTGAAGCAGATTTGAAAAAGGCGGTAGAAGCCGCCGGATATGAATATGCCGGAATCGGCAGGAAAGAGGAAATGAATATGGAAAAGACTTTGAAGATTGAAGGAATGATGTGCGGACACTGTGAAGCTAACGTCAAGAAAGCACTGGAGAAGATCGATGGTGTCGTATCCGCAACAGCCGACCATGAGGCAGGTACAGCAGTTGTTACCCTGAATAAGGAGGTTGACAATGCAGTGCTGAAGAAGGCAGTCGAAGACGAGGACTACAAAGTAACTGCCATTGACTGAGCCATGCATGCACAACTGTGCTAGGATGGATACTGGAAATCGAGGAATATCAATATGCTGAGTAAAACACGTCTTGCCAATGTCATGGACCAGCTGCACAGCAATGGTGCTGAGCAGATGCTGGTCACAGATCCGGTTGCCATCTTCTATCTCACCGGGAAGTGGATTCATCCGGGAGAACGTTTTCTGTCACTGCTGCTGAAACAGGGGCAGAAGCCGGTGCTGTTTCTCAATGAACTGTTCCGGTTTGAAGAAGAGATCGGTGTTGACAAGGTTTATATCACAGATACGACAGATCTTGTTGCAGTACTGAAACAGTATGTCAATCCCGATGGAGTATTGGGCATTGATAAACAGATGGCTGCCAGATTCCTGCTGCAGATGATTGACGCAAAGATCGCTGCCGGCTTTATCAACAGTTCAATTGCCATTGACCATGTCCGCTCCATCAAGGATGAAACAGAAATTGAACTGATGAGACACTCCTCCCTGATCAACGATCAGGCCATGGTGCAGTTCAAGGCTTTGATTCATGAAGGCGTCTATGAAGATGAAGTGGCTGCACAGTGCATGGGGATCTATAAAGCCCTGGGTGCCGAAGCTTACTCATTTGATCCGATTGTGGCTTTTGGTGCCAACTCCGCAGATCCGCATCATATGCCGGATCATACACAGCTGAAAGAAGGGGATACCGTTCTCTTCGATGTCGGCTGCCGCTACCATGACTACTGCTCCGATATGACCAGGACGTTCTTCTATAAGAAGGCACCGGCTGCGGAACACCGCAATGTCTATGAACTGGTGAAACAGGCAAACCAGTCAGCAGAGGATATGCTGAAGCCGGGCATTGAGCTATGCAAAGTGGATGCCATGGCCCGTGATATTATCACCGATGGCGGATACGGAAAAGACTTCACTCACCGGCTTGGTCACTTTATCGGAATTGAAGATCATGACTTCGGAGATGTATCAGCTGCCAATCATAACCTGACTGCTGCAGGAAATATCTTTTCCATTGAACCGGGGATCTATTCCACAAAGCAGATCGGTGTACGGCTGGAAGATCTGGTGCTGATTACCGCAGATGGCCATGAGGTGCTGAACCATTATTCCAAAGAGATTGAGGTCATTGAATAGGAGCTGGAAACAGCTTCTTTTTTCTGGAGTGTGAAACAATGATCTTTCTTGCGGTTTGCCATATTCGGGATTAACATAATCCTATTGTTTTGAGAAAGAAATGGGGAGGGATTATGACATGCCGAAGACTGTTTCAAAACCGATGACCGAGGGCAATATCCTGAAGGAAATCATCATCTTCTCCCTGCCTCTGATTCTCGGAAATCTGTTTCAGCAGGCGTATAACCTGGTGGATACATCCATTGTCGGAAAGACCCTCGGATCCAATGCGCTGGCCAGTGTCGGTGTCTCTTCCTCTGTTCAGTTTCTTGTACTTGGTTTCTGCATGGGTGTGGCAATCGGCTTTGCCATTCCGGTTGCGACCAAGTTCGGCTCAGGCGACCTGCATGCAATGCGGCAGTATGTCTATATCGGCGGTGTGCTGACAGCGATCATTGCGGCGGTGCTGACCGTCTCTACCGTAGTGCTGTGTCCTTCCATCCTGCATCTGCTGGATACGCCGACGGAGATTTATCCGGATGCCTACAGATATCTGGTGACAATCTTTGCCGGAATTCCCTGCAGTCTTCTCTATAACTACCTGTCCGGTATCCTGCGGGCAATCGGTGATTCCAAAACCCCGTTCATGTTCCTTGCATTCTCGGCAACATTGAATATCTTCCTGGATCTCTTCTGTATCATTGTGCTGGATCTTGGCTGTTTCGGTGCGGCAATCGCTACAATCATTTCCCAGGGCGTCAGCGGTCTGCTGTGTCTGATCCTGATTCTTCGTAAGTTCGAAGTGCTTCATCTGAGAAAAGAGGATCGTGTCTTTGACCATGATATGGCAAAACATGCGCTGAACATGGGCGTTCCGATGGGACTGCAGTATTCCATTACGGCAATCGGTTCCATGGTCATGCAGACATCAAACAATTCACTGGGTACACTGTATGTCTCAGCCTATGCGGCAGGCCTCAAGATCAAGCAGTTTGTCATGAGCCCGTTTGATGCATTCGCAACTGCAACAGCAACCTTCTGTTCACAGAACTATGGTGCAGAAAAAACAGACCGGATCAAAGAGGGTATCAAGATCGGTCTGGGCATTGCGGTTGGCTACAGTGTCATCGCAACGATTATCATGGTGTTCTTTGGCCGCAGTCTGTCACTGTTATTCCTGGATGAAAGCAATACACAGATTCTCGATGCGGCTGCCAAGTATCTGAAGTATATCGGTCTGTTCTATTCCCTGCTTGGAATTCTCAATGTCTCAAGACAGGTCATCCAGGGGCTTGGCTGGAGCCGGCGGGCAATGCTGTCAGGCGCCATTGAAATGGTAGCGAGGATTATTGTCTGTGCAGGATTTACAGGCACCTTTGGGTTTACTGCAATCTGCTGTGCAGACCAGGTTGCCTGGATCGCAGCAGATCTCTATTGTGTGCCAACCCTGATTTCATGTGTGAAGCACATTGAGCAGAGTATTGCCATATCCCACGCCTCCGCGATTGAATAAGAAAGCCAGTCTGCTGTGACTGGCTGACTACAATGCATTCTTGATGTGATCCAGTACCTTCATCTCTTCTTCAGTGAAGTAGAACTTACTCTTTGGCTCAATCGGTTCCGGCCACAGCAGGATACAGTTCTTGGCTTTGATATACTGCTGCAGTACATCTGCACAGGATGCCCCGTACTTTGATGCGAGTGTCTTGATTGCCGGCACTTCAAACAGCTGTTCATACTGATCCGGCAGACATCCTTCGGCTTCAATCCGGTGGTCATGGGCTGAAGTCAGTGTCTCTTCCTGCGGCAGTCCCGGATAGAGATCCACTCTGCCGATCATCGGTGAGATTTCTGCATTTTGAAGCATGGTCTCAATATCGGTCAGGCCCATGCGGTCGACGCCGATTGCGCGTACCATGCCTTTTTTGTACAGTGTTTCCAGGGCATGCCATGGCTCAGACATCATAGCTGCATCTCCGCCTGGATTTCTCAGTAACAAGAGATCAATCGAAGTGCGTTCCAGACGCCTCAGTGAGATTTCTGTTTCATGGATGACGCTGTCTTTATCGTTTTTCTCCGGCGATACTGCACCGGCCAGGATCAGATCATGAGGATCAATACCGCTGCTGCGGATCGCATCTGCGGCAATCTTATCAAAGGTGTGATTCAGGGGAATCGTCAGATAGCGGCATCCGTGTTCCAGTGCTGTACGGATCTTTGCATCAGCGTCTTCGAGTGCGACGTGTTCTGCATCAAATCCCCAGGTTGGAATCGTTACTCCGTTATGCAAAGTAATCGTGTTTGTTTCAGACATGATGGCTGCATTTCCTCCGTGTTTAATTATAGTCTGATATCAGGAAATGATTTCGTGAATGATGTGTGAAATGATACAATAAAGTCCATATGGATAAGTATATCTTCTTTGATATTGACGGAACGCTCGTCAGCCATGGCAACCGGACGGTGCCGGAAAGTGCGAAATGGGCAATCGAGCAGGCACGCAGATCCGGTAATAAGTGTTTTCTATGTACCGGCAGAGCGCATTATATGCAGGATGGTGTAGAGAATCTGGAAGTGGACGGTGTCATCTGCTCCAACGGCGCCAGTGCAGAGATTGACGGCAAGCGCGTCCTGTCGAGACCGATTCCATCCAATCTGATTCATCAGCTGATGAAAGACTGCGAGGAGTGCCATGTCGGCTATTCCCTGCAGGGCTATGACAAAGGCTGGATGAACCAGCTGAACCGCGATATCTTTGCCCGGATGAACCGTACGCTGCCAAAGGCAATGCAGGAACATTTTAAAAACAGCCGGTATTTTATGCGCGGCCAGAATGATATCAGCACCTATCAGTCTGAGGATATTTACAAAGTGGATGTCAGCTTCACGGAAGATTCTGATATGCAGAAGTTTTCAGAGCACATGGATCCGCAGCTGAATTTCATCCGTATGCTGTCGATCAACCGGAATATGCGGGATGGCGGAGAGATCACCCTGAAGGGAGTTACAAAGGGCACTGCAGCCATTGCCATTACGAAGCAATTCGGCGGGAAACGTGAGGATTCCTACGGCTTTGGAGATTCATTGAACGATCTGGATCTTCTGAAGCAATGCGGCACTGGAATTGCCATGGGCAATGCAGTGGAGGAGCTCAAGAAATCAGCGGATTTTGTCACAATGGACATCCTGGATGACGGTATCGCCTGGGCAATGAACTATTTTCATCTCACAAGACAGGCCTGATGAGGTAGAATAATACCTGCAGTCATCACTATTCCGGCATAGCCAAGCGGTAAGGCAAGGGACTTTGACTCCCTCATGCGCGTGTTCGAATCACACTGCCGGAGCCATGACATTGAAAACGCTGTTCTTCCTTCACTGGTTGGGCAGCGTTTTATCATTCTGATGAATCATCAAGTATTCCGGCATAGCCAAGCGGTAAGGCAGGGGATTTTGGATCCCTCATGCGTGTGTTCGAATCACACTGCCGGAACCAATCAAACAATGATTGACTGAATGCAACTCCAGTCAAATATCTGATCATAGTGATAAATCGGAAACTGCAATGCAGCAAGATAAGTCGAGAAATCCGTTTTGTGCTTCTGTGATAATGGATACTGTCAGGAGGTGAAACAAGTGACGGACAAGATTTTGGCTGTTCAGCGGATGCAGGACTATATTTCCGAACACGCTGAGGAAAAAATCACCTTGTGCGATCTGGCCAGGGTGGCACAGTTTTCTCCCTTTTATTGCGCGCGGATATTCAGGGAGTTAACAGGGCTTGCACCGGCAGATTACATTCGTCGGGTGCGCCTTTCACGCTCTGCACTGCGGCTTCGTGATGAGAAGTGCAAGGTGATTGATATCGCTTATGACAGTGGCTACGACAGTGTAGATGGCTACCAACGTGCTTTTTATAACGAGTTCGGGCGCAATCCGCATGAATATGCAAAAGATCCAGTTCCGCTTTCACTGTTCACCCCATATGGCGTGAAATTCAGAAACTTATGGAAGGAGAATCATCACATGGAGAACATTTCAAGTGTTTTCATTCAGGCAGTTGAAAAGCCAAAGCGCAAAGTAATTGTCAAACGCGGAATCAAAGCCAACGAATATTGGAGCTACTGTCAGGAAGTTGGCTGTGATGTCTGGGGCATTCTGATGAGCATGAAATCCCTTTGCGGTGAGCCGGTTTGCCTGTGGCTGCCTGAACAGTACCGGGCAGAAGGCACCTCGGAATATGTGCAGGGAGTTGAAGTGGCGGCAGACTATCATGGTGCTGTTCCCGACGGATTCGATGTCATCGATTTGCCGGCAGCGAACTATCTGCAGTTTCAGGGAGAACCGTTCAAGGAAGAAGACTATTGCAGCGCCATCGCGGCAGTACAGGCATCAATGGAAAAATATGACCCGGCAGTGATCGGCTATGCCTGGGATGATTCCAACCCACGCATCCAGATTGAACCGCGGGGTGAGCGGGGATATATTGAACTGAAAGCTGTCCGTCCTCTTTGACAGCTTCAGATTGCAGAATCATACGCACAGTCTCTGACAGTGCATCATCTCAAAAGAACCATCACTTTCTTCTTGGGAAGTGATGGTTTTTCAAGATCAGCGTCATATCAAAACGCTGTCCATTCCGCATTGGAACGAACAGCGTCAGATGTTGATGAAATAATTCAGGGATGAATCAGAACCAGCCCTGGGCAATCATGGCAGTCGCGACCTTCTCAAATCCGGCAATGTTGGCGCCGGCAATCAGGTCATAGCCAAGTCCGTACTTCTCAGCTGCTTCAGCCGAGCAGTCATGAATGGACTTCATGATCTGGTGCAGCTTGGCATCGACTTCTTCTTCTGTCCACTGATAGCGCATGGAGTTCTGGGACATTTCCAGTGCAGATACTGCGACACCGCCGGCATTGACAGCCTTGGACGGTGCGACGATCATTCCGGCATCCTTCAGATAGGCGATTGCTTCATTGGAGGTAGGCATGTTGGCGACTTCGAAGTAATACTTCGCACCGCTTGCGGCAATGATCTTCGCTTCTTCCATACCGACTTCATTCTGGGTAGCACATGGCATATAGACATCGCCCTTGACTGCCCATGGCTTTTCGCCTGCGTGGAATTCCAGTCCGAAGTGATCAGCGTACATCTTGATGTTGGCATCTCTGGATCCGCGCATGGTCAGGAGGTAATTGATCTTTTCTTCCGTGACGATTCCTTCCGGATCATAGACATAGCCATTATGGCCGGAGAGCGTAACTGCCTTGCCGCCGAGTTCGGCGATCTTCTTTGCGGCACCCCAGGTAACATTTCCATAGCCGGAGAGAACGAATGTCTTCCCCTTGATGGAATCATGTTCATGTTCGAATACCTGCTGTGCATAGTAGAGTGCACCATAACCGGTTGCTTCAGGGCGTAAGAGTGATCCGCCGAAGGTCTGTCCCTTGCCGGTCAGGACGCCATTTTCGTAAGCATCCTTGATTCTTCTATATTGTCCGAACAGATAGCCGACTTCTCTTCCGCCGACGCCGATATCACCGGCTGGCACATCAGTATCCGGTCCGATATGGCGATAGAGCTCGGTCATGAAGGCCTGGCAGAAGCGCATGATCTCTGCATCGGATTTGCCGTGAGGGTCAAAGTCAGAGCCGCCCTTACCGCCGCCGATCGGCAGTGTGGTCAGGCTGTTCTTCAATACCTGCTCAAAGCCGAGGAACTTCAGGATGGAAAGATTGACGGTCGGATGAAATCTCAGTCCGCCTTTGTATGGGCCGAGGGCGCCATTGAACTGAACACGGTAGCCGCGGTTGACATGCGGCTTGCCTGCATCGTCTGTCCAGACAACACGGAATTCAATGAGGCGTTCCGGTTCGACCAGACGTTCCAGCAATGCATTTGCTTCATACTCCGGGTGCTTGTCGATGACCGGGGCCAGGGAAGTCAGCACTTCCTCAACGGTCTGCAGGAACTCCGGCTCATTCGCATTCTTTGCCTTTGTTACATCGAGTACTTTCTGTACGTAACTGTTCATGAATTTGATTCTCCTTCCGGCAATATTTTACTGCATGGGAAATCTGTATGCGGAAAAACTGAAGAAAAACAGTGCTTGAGCACACTGTTTTTTGAAAGAAAACCAGACTATTTTTCAATGATCTCCATGCCGAGGGCACGCTGTACCTTGTCCAGTTTGACACTGGCAATGGCTTCCGCTTTGGCAGCACCGTCTTTGAGGGTTGACTCAATGATGCCGGATGCGTTGATCTCGTTGTATTTTGCCTGGATGTCGCCGAGCTTGGCACAGACTGCATCAGCGACGGCACGTTTGAAGTCGCCATAGCCCTTGCCGGCAAACTCCTGCTCGATTTCAGCCATCGGACGATCCTCAGACAGTGAGGACAGGATCTGCATCAGGTTGGAAATACCCGGCTGGTTGATCGGATCAAAATGTACGGTGTTCAAAGAGTCTGTCTTGGCACCCATGACCTTCTTGCGGGCAGAGTCCAGCGGATCCAGCAGATAGATGCAGCCCTTGTTGGTTTCATCAGACTTGGACATCTTCTTTTCCGGATCAGAGAGGGACATGATGCGGGCACCGACTTTGGCAATCAGCGGTTCCGGGATCTTGAACAGATCGCCATAGCGGTGATTCATTCTCAGGGCAACATCGCGGGTCAGTTCAACATGCTGCTTCTGATCTTCGCCGACCGGTACATAGTCCGGATCATAGAGCAGGATATCAGCAGCCATCAGTGCCGGGTAGGTGTACAGACCGCCGGAGAGGTTCTTCTCTCCTTTTGCCTGCTTGTCCTTGAACTGTGTCATACGGTTCAGTTCACCCATATAGGTATTGCAGCACATGATGTAGCCAAGCTGTGCGTGCTCCTTGACGTCTGTCTGCAGGAAGATGGTAGCTTTCTTTGGATCCAGGCCGCAGGCAAGATACAGGGCGACGCAGTCTCTCAGATTCTTCTGGAGTACATCCGGTTCCTGCGGGACAGTGATGCAGTGCAGGTTGGCGATGAAGGCAAACATTTCATACTCATCCTGATAGTCGACAAAGTGGGAGAGTGCCCCGATGTAGTTGCCCAGGTGCAATTGACCTGTCGGTTTGATGCCGCTTAACATGCGTTTCTTCATACGTGTAAATCCTCCATTTTCAAAGTAAATAAAAGCGTCTCTTCTGATGTAACGAAGGGACGCATGAGATTCCAATGCGCGGTACCACCCAGCTTACCCATGCGGCTGCATGGATCACTTGATTAAGGGATAACGGGCCGGCCGTACTGCTGTGCTCCCAGGTTCCAATGGTCTGCATCCTGTCCATGGCTTTCACCAATGCGCCATGTCTCTGGTTTGAATGTGGATGTGTTCCTGCGCCTGATCAACGCGAATTCATTTAATCACAAAACGGGAAGGGAATCAATGTTCTGACCCGATGAACTTGTCCAGTTCACGGTCAACTTCTTCACTGCGTTTGACGTGCGGATGTTTGATGAGTCTTCCTCTTGCCATGACCATCTCAACATTGCGCAGCGTTCTCAGATCATCCAGCGGGTTGCCGTCAGTGACAATCAGATCAGCTGCCTTGCCTTTCTCGATGGATCCGGTGACATCACCGAGGCCGCCGAGTTCAGCATTATGCAGGGTTGCGGTATAGAGGGCGAACTGATTGGAGACACCGACATACATATGGAAGTAAACCGGCTCACGCCAGAAATCATAGTGGGTGATATAAGGGCAGCCGACGTCATTGCCAAGGGCAACCGGAATATCATTCTTCACAGCGGCAATTGAGCACTCCTTGATTCCGTCAAAGACGACTTCGCCATTATACTGTTCCACTTCAGATGCGTGACTGATGGAACGGTCAAACAGGGCATATGGAAGCGCCGGTGACAGGGTGGTGCAGACGAATGCTTTCTTTTCCTTGAACAGCTTGATGATTTCATCATCCGGCTTGGCGCCATGTTCAATGGAATCAACGCCATTCTCCAGGGCAACTTTGACACCTTCCGGGCTTTCAACATGAGCTGCGACATAGAATCCCTTCTTGTGGGCTTCATCGCAGGCAGCCTTGACCATTTCCGGTGACATCTTCAGTTCTCCCGGTACGCCTTTTGCCTTGGCATCCAGCACACCGCCGGTAATCATCAGTTTGACAAGATCAACGCCTTCACCGGCAACCTTGTCTACCATGGCAACTGCTTCTTCCGGGTTGTGGCATACAGCCGCAACTGATCCGGCCATGTGTCCATGGGGAACGGAGATGCCTTCATTTGCCGCAAGGATTCTCGGTCCGACTTTGGAGCCGGCTGCGATCTGATCGCGGAGTCTGGTATCAAAGTCTGCCAGGCCGCCGACTGTACGGATGGTGGTGACACCGCTCATCAGTTCTGTCTTTGCATAGCCTGCGCAGAGCTGATAGGCAACCGCCTTGGTCAGCGGATTGCTGAGCAGGGTCTTGGCCAGTTTGGTGTTGTCCTTCTGTTTCTTCTGTGGCTTTCCGGATCCCGGCAGATGTACATGCATGTTGATCAGACCCGGCATCAGGTATTTGCCGGAAAGATCGATGATCTCGTAGCCGGAAGGAACTTCTGTACCATTCAGGATATCGGTGATCTTGTCACCGTCGACCAGGACAGTGACATGTTCCGGGGTCATATCCTTTGTGCCGTTCAATACAGTTCCGTTGATGAATGCATATTGACTCATAATGCGCCTCCCATAGAATGACAGTCAGTCATTTTTTATTATTGATACTATTGTAAATGGTTCGCTGTGAAAATGATATGAAAGAAACGTGCTGTTTCTGGTAATATAAACTTGAAAGAAGGCGTTTTGCGTGAAGACATTGATTGTGTACTATTCACTGAACGGAAACTGTGACTATGTGGCCAGGCGGCTGGCAGAACAGATCAGTGCCGATCTGGAAGCACTGCGCCCGGAAGAAGAACCGCCGAAATCCGGCGGAATGATGTATGCGAAAGGCGGCTGGAGTGCATTGACGCACAGAACACCGAAGCTTGCAGCACTGAGCCGTGATCTGTTGGCTTATGATACGGTGATCATCGGTGCACCGGTTTGGGCCGGGACATATCCTCCGGCAGTCGG
The DNA here is from genome assembly GCA_022486935.1 of Solobacterium sp. Classification (GTDB taxonomy): domain Bacteria; phylum Bacillota_I; class Bacilli_A; order Erysipelotrichales; family Erysipelotrichaceae; genus Bulleidia. The sequence goes on from JAKVJO010000013.1 coordinate 20,647, forward strand.
CTCCTTTCTGAAACAGACAGTCTTCAAGGCACCGCATCTGTATCTGTTTGCCTGTTCTTCCTCCGGCAACAGTGAAAAGATGCTGAAGCAGCTTGGCAAAAAAGTTGGAACGGTATCGGCCTCCGCATCATTCAAGGACCCACTGAAGCACCAGGATCAGGAAAATGCGGCAATTGACGCATTTGCACAGACCATTCTCAAAGACGGATCAATCAAGCTGTAATGGCGCATATGACAGTCAGGCATCTTCATCAATTGAAGGTGCTTTTTCTGTGCTTTACAAACATTTAACATTTCAGAACCCCGGGACTTTACATTCGTTTTCTAGCATATAGCCGTAACAGAAATGTTAAATGGAGGGAACTGAAATGAAGTTCAAGAGTCTGATCAAAAACGTCATTGTATGTGCAGCCGCAGTCGCACTCACTGCCTGCGGATCTTCATCTGCTGCTTCATCAACCGCCGCATCATCAACTGCCGCATCTTCTGCAGCTGCAGCTGTATCAGGATCAGTTGCTGTATCCGGTTCTTCCGCACTGCTTCCGCTGGTGCAGGAAGCTGCCACCGAGTACATGAATGTCAATCCGAAGGTATCAGTCACTGCCAACGGCGGCGGATCCGGAACCGGACTGCAGCAGGTATCTGATGGCACGGTGGATATCGGTGATTCCGATGTCCCGGCAGAAGAGAAACTGGATGAAACACTTGCTGCAGAGCTGACGGATCATGAAGTCGCATTCATTACAGTTGCGGCAATTGTCAACCCGGATCTCGGTGTCACTGACCTGACAACCGATCAGCTGGTTGGCATCTTCACCGGCAAGATTACCAACTGGAGTGAAGTCGGCGGACCGGATCTTCAGATCATGCTGGTAACCCGTCCTTCTTCTTCCGGCACCAGGGCACTCTTCAAGCAGTATGCATTGAATGGTGAAGAGGAAGCTTCCAACCAGGCACTTGAAACAGATGACTCCGGCACACTGATGCAGACAGTGCAGGACAACAAAGGCGCAATCGGCTATGTAGCACTTCCTTATATCATCAACAGCACAGCAGTATCTGCAGTATCCATTGACGGCGTTGCACCGACACTTGCCAATACCTGCAGCGGTGATTACAAAGTCTGGGGCTATGAGCATATGTACACCAAAGGCGAAGGCAGCGCAGCAGCACAGGACTTCATCAACTACATCCTCGGCAGTGACTTCTCTGCAAAAGCAGAAAGCCTTGGCTATGGTGTCGTATCCAAACTCAGCAGTGCTGCAGTATCCAGCCATCAGTGAGTATGAGCACCAAACGATTACCAGTCAGGTCACAGGACGCCCGGGAGAAAACCTGGGAAGGTCTTGTGACCCTCTGTGGCATTCTGATCATTGTACTGACCCTGGCAATCGGTGCGTTCCTGATTTATAAGGGCTCCGGTACATTCCTCAAGTATCATCATTCCATCTTTGAATTTCTCTTCTCTTCGGACTGGAGCCCCAGTGACAGTCTGACGGAATCCGGCGGCGGAGTCGGTGCGGCAGTCTACATTGCGGGGTCATTGATGACCTGCGGTCTGGCCTTGTTGATTGCATTGCCGTTCTCGCTAGCTTCTGCAGTCTTCATGACCGAGATTTCCCCGCGGGCCGGTAAGAAACTGTTTCAGCCGGCCACAGAGATCTTCCTTGGGATTCCTTCTGTTGTGTATGGCTGGATCGGTCTGACGGTACTGGTTCCATTTATCCGGGATACGTTCCATGCGCCGATGGGCGGTTTCTCAGTACTGGCGGCCGGCATTGTGCTGGCGGTCATGATCTTTCCCACAATCACTTCTATCTCGTCAGATGCGATCCGCAGTGTGCCTGACAGTACGATTCAGGCTGCCTATGGTCTGGGTTGCACCAGATGGCAGGTGATCTGGCATGTGATATTGCCGGCGGCGTTCTCCGGCATCATGACCGGTGTGATCCTCGGTCTTTCCAGAGCATTTGGGGAGGCACTGGCAGTTGCCATGGTCATTGGCAAAACCCGCTCATATCCATCTTCCATTCTGTCTCCGACCAGCAATCTGACTTCGGCCATCGCATCAGACATGGGCAATACTGCCAATGGCGGCGAGCATAATCTGGCACTCTGGTCCATGGCACTGCTGCTCTACCTGATTTCCATTTTGTTTATTGTCCTGGTTCACAGGATCACGAAATCCAGAAAGGCGAAAGATGAAGGCAAATAAGACAGCAGGCAATATTGCCAGGGCACATGCCGGCGACCGGCTGATGACTGCTTTGCTGTATCTCTGCGGCGGCTTCTTCCTGGTCCTTCTGATTGGTCTTGCCGGATACATTATCTACAACGGCCTGAAGAGTTACTATCCCGGAATTCTCTCCTTTGATGCCAGCGGCATCGGCAATCAGCTCTTCAATACCATCTATCTGGTCTTCCTGTCGCTATTGATCAGTGCACCGATCGGTATTATGGCCGGCATCTATATGGCGGAATACGCAAAGCCTGGAAAGATGCTCAGCTTCCTGAGAACCTCCATTGAATCACTCTCTTCACTTCCATCCATTGTAGTCGGCCTGTTTGGTTATCTGATATTCATCCTGATGACGGGAATGAAGTGGAATCTGTTTGCCGGGGCACTGGCAGTCTCCATTCTGTCACTGCCTTCCATCACCACGACAACTGAAGATGCACTGAGATCGCTTCCCAAGGGCTATATGGAGGGCTCCATGGGCCTTGGCGCTACCAAACGGCAGACCATCAAACAGGTGCTGCTGCCTGCGTGCGTGTCCCGTATCATGACCGGTATCCTGCTGGCGGCGGGCAGGGGCTTTGGCGAAGCGGCTGCGCTTCTTTACACTTCAGGACAGAGCACCAATCTGAACTGGAGTGACTGGAATCTGACTTCTTCCACATGTCCGCTGAACCCATTCCGTCCAGGTGAAACACTGGCGCTTCATATCTGGGTCATGCGTACGGATGGAAGTCTGAATCCCAATTCAACAAATATCGCAAACTTTTCCTCCGCCGTGCTGGTGATATTGATTCTGGTATTCTCCATTACTGTCAGGGCAATCTCAGCACATCAGGAAAAGAAGATGGGAGGATTGAAATGACAAATGCATTTGAAGTAGAACACCTGAATTTCAGCTATGGCGGCGATGCCTGGACACTCCAGGATATTTCCGTTGTGATACCGGAACATGAAGTGACCGCACTGATTGGACCTTCCGGCTGCGGCAAGTCCACCTTTCTGCGTACGCTGAACCGGATGAATGATTTCGTGGAAGGATCCCATTCTGAAGGCAGCGAGAAACTGTTTGGAGAAGAGATCCGGAACATGGATCCCATTGCCCTCAGAAGAAGAGTGGGCATGGTATTCCAGCAGCCCAATCCCTTTGCCAAAAGTATCTATGACAATGTGGCCTATGGACCGAGAATTGCCGGAATCCGCTCCCGCAGGGAACTGGATGAGATTGTGGAACGTTCTTTGAAACAGGCAGCGATCTGGGAAGAACTCAAAGACCGTCTCCATAAATCAGCACTCGGTCTTTCGGGCGGTCAGCAGCAGCGTCTCTGTATTGCCAGGACACTGGCCATGGAGCCGGAAGTGATCCTGATGGATGAGCCGACCTCTGCCCTGGATCCGATTGCAACTTCGCACATTGAGGAACTGATCCTGCAGCTGAAGAAAGACTATACGATTGTGATTGTGACCCACAACATGCAGCAGGCAATGCGAATTTCGGATCATACGAGTTTCTTCCTGCTGGGGAAACTGATTGAAAGCGATGAGACGGAAGTGCTGTTCTCTTCGCCGAAGGAAAAGAAGACAGAAGAATACATTACAGGGAGGTTTGGATAATGCGCAGAGAATTGGATGAGGAACTGGCCCAGCTGAACCGTGAGATGATCTCCATGGGTTCCATGTGCGAACAGGCAATCAAACTGACAGAGCAATCATTGATCCATGAGACCGTACAGCAGGCTAGAGAAGTAAAGCCGCTGCAGGAACAGATTCTCCAGAAAGAGAAGCACATTGAATCCATGTGCCTGAGACTGCTTCTGCTGCAGCAGCCGATGGCCAGTGATCTGCGGGAGATCAGCGCTGCGTTGAAGATGGTGACAGACATGTTTCGAATCGGCGAAGTGGCAGGGGATGCGGCAGATATCATTCTCTATATGAACCGGTTTCACCGGATCGCAGACATTGAAGAACTCTCTGAGAAGGCGGTATCCATGGTGCATCAGTCAGTGGATGCCTTTGTAAAGCAGGATCTTCAACTTGCGAAAAGTGTGATCGCGTATGATGATGTAGTGGACGATCTCTTCCTCAAAGTGAAGAAAGATCTCGTTCAGGCAATCCGCAGCGATGCGGATGATGCAGAAGATTATGTAGATCTTCTGATGATTGCCAAATACTTTGAGAAGATCGGAGACCACGCGGTCAGTATTGCAGAATGGGTAGTCTATTCCCTGACTGGCGTGCATAAGGGAGAAGTAGAGCCATGATTGCTGTCGTAGAAGATGATGAAAGCATCCGTGAGATCGAACTCTATACATTGAAAACCACCGGCTTTGAAGCGACAGGCTATCCGGATGGGGCTGCATTCTTTGCGGCATTGAAACAGAAGATGCCATCACTTGTCATTCTTGACGTGATGCTGCCAAATGAAGATGGAATCAGTATTCTGAAGAAACTCCGTGCTGCCCCAAACACAGAACATCTGCCGGTCATTCTGGCTACGGCAAGAAGTTCTGAATATGACAAGGTAAAGGGACTGGATCTTGGCGCGGATGATTATCTGGTCAAGCCATTCGGCATGATGGAGATGGTGTCCAGAGTCAAGGCAGTGCTGCGCAGAACACAGAACAGCCAGGATGCTGAAATACTGACCTGCGGCATGATCCGCATGGATTCTTCCAGTCATACAGTTGCCGTGGACGGTCAGTCAATCGATCTGACACTGAAGGAATATGAACTGCTCCATGCATTCATGAAACGCCCGGGTATGGTCTATACCAGGGATCAGCTGCTGAATGAAATCTGGGGCATGGAATACGACGGAGAGACCAGAACGGTCGATGTCCATATCCGTACACTCCGCAGTAAACTCGGCAAGGCCGGAGACTGCATCAGCACGGTGCGGGGAATCGGCTACCGCATGGAAGTGGAGCCGGTATGACCAAACGGATCTTTCATTCGGTATTCTGGGCATGTGTATTGATCCTTGCGGCCAGTCTTGGCCTGGTGCTCAGTGTACTGAATACACACTTTGTTTCGATTGAGCGCACACAGCTGAAAGCGGAAGCGGAACTGGCAGCTCAGGGAATCGAAAACGAAGGGACGTCATTCTTCGATGGAATTGATCTTGGCAGCTACCGGGTCACCTGGATCAACAGCGATGGAACGGTACTCTATGATTCAGTCGCAGATTCCGAAAGCATGGTCAATCATTTCGACCGTGAAGAATTCAAAGAAGCGATGAGCACCGGCACCGGTACCAGTGACCGCTACTCGGCCACGATGTCTACCAAGACACTCTACTATGCCGTGAAAGTAAATGACGGTACAGTGGTCAGAACGGCAGTCACTCAGGATACGATCATGGTGCTGGTATTGAAGATGGCACAGCCGATCCTGATCATCCTGCTGGCGGCACTTGCGGTATCCTACTTCCTTGCAAAGAAACTGTCCCAGCGGATTGTCAAACCGATCAACCAGCTGGACCTGGATCACCCGCTGCAGAATCAGGTAGATGAAGAACTGTTCCCGCTGCTGCAGAAAATCGATGAGCAGAACAACCGGCTTGATTCCCAGATGGAGCAGCTGACAGCCAGACAGAAAGAGTTCGATACAATCACCTCTGTGATGAGTGAAGGACTGATCCTGATTGACAACAACGGACTGGTTCTCAGTATGAACCAGGCTGCCCGTGTGCTTCTGAAGGCACCTGAAGGAGTAGAAGGAAAGAGTCTTCTCGTTGTTGACCGCAGTGAAGGCATGCAGAAAGCGCTGGACTGCGTCCTGCATGGCGAGGCGGATGAAGAAACCATGCAGATCCAGAAAGACACCTACGAAATCCATGCCAGCCCGGTGGTCAGCCACAATGAACTGCGCGGCGCATGTCTGGTTATCTTTGGCCTCAGTGACAAGCGCAAGGCAGAACAGCAGCGTCAGGAATTCTCAGCCAATGTATCACATGAACTGAAGAGTCCGCTGCAGACGATCATCGGTGCTTCTGAACTGCTGGAGAATCACATGGTGAAGAAGGAAGATGAAGATCACTTCCTGAAGGAAATCCATGGTGAGTCTGAACGCCTCCTGCATTTGATTGATGATATTATCCGGCTCTCGCAGCTGGATGAGAATCAGGATATGACCATGGAGAACATATCCATCGGTTCAGCAGTCAATGAGGCGATTGAAGCACTGCAGCCGCAGGCAGACAGCCGTCATGTACAGATCGACTATGATGGCAGTGATGCCCATATCCAGGGCGTCAGCAGGCTGATCTATGAAATTGCCTACAACCTGCTGGATAACGCAATCCGCTATAACAGGGATCCAGGCAGTGTGACCATCCGGATCAGTGACACGGATGATCAGGCAGTTCTGAGCGTCAAAGACACCGGCATTGGTATTGCAGAGGATCAGATCCCGCGGATCTTCGAACGCTTCTACCGGGTGGACAAGAGCCGCTCGAGAGCGAGCGGAGGAACCGGTCTTGGTCTGTCGATTGTCAAACATGCGATTCAGGTTCATCAGGCAAAGATTGATGTCAGCAGTCAGCTTGGCGTTGGTACAGAAATGACTGTGACATTTCCGAAACGGCAGTAAATCAAGAGATGATCCAGTTTATAGCCGGATCATCTTTTCAATTGGCCCAGAGTCTTGGAAGGCGTGTTCCAAGCCGGCTGAGCAGTTCATTCGAAATCGTATTGCAGTGGGCAGCCCATTCACAGGCGGTAATCGTTTTCGATCCTTCCGTTCCGACCAGGGTCACGATATCTCCTTCGTGAATATCATCAATCCCACTGACATCAATCAACAGCTGGTCCATGCACAGCCTGCCGATGATCATTGCCCGATGTCCATGGACCAATACATGCATGTCGCTGCAGCAGCGGGGAATGCCATCTGCGTAGCCGATCGTGACAGTAGCGATCGTGACAGGATGATCCGCCTGATATGCCATGCCATAACCGGCATACTCTTCGTTCTGCAATGGGCGTGTCATGGCAATGCGCGCATGCAGGGAAAGAACAGGCTTCAGCTGATAGCCCAATGTGCTGCTGGCGTTTTCGCCACTGAGACAGCCGTAAAGGGCGATACCGGGACGGGCCAGACTGCCGCAGGGATCCAACTGTTTCATGATTGCATAACTGGATAGCAGGTGAGTGGTCCCTGGATTGATTCCATCCTGTTTCAATCTGGCAATCAGCTGTTTGAATGATTGGATCTGTGCACTGGTATATGCAGTTTCCTGCGGATCTGAACCATCACAGCAGGAAAGATGTGAGAAAAGACCAGTGACCCTGATGCCGCAAAGATGATAGATATCTTCGATTTCAGCTAAGTGGCTGACATCTTCGCCAAGCCGCCGCATGCCGGTATCGACTGACACATGAACCTGCACTCCGCAGTTTCGCATGGAAAGCTGCTGCGCATATTCCAGTGATACGGCATTTTGAATCAGACGGTATCTGACCAGTTCATCAGCCAGTTCTGCAGAAGTTCTGCCCAGAATCAAAAGATCTGCCTGAATGCCGGCATCCCTGAGTTCTTTCGCCTCAGAAAAGCAGGCAACACACATGGAGGTGATGCCGAGTTTTTCGAGCTGTTCTGCGATCAGTACAGCGCCATGTCCATAGGCATTTGCCTTGACTGCCGGCATCAGACTGCAGTGTGCTGGAAGATATGACTGTAATACTCTGACGTTATGTTCCAATGCGCTGCGATCAAGTTCGATCCACGCACGTTCGGTCTGTTCGTTCATTTGAGCTTAACTCCTTCGAATTCAATGCCTGAACTGCCCAGACAGAAAACAGGGCAGTCAGTGATAACGTACAGCTATAAAGAATGAGATGCTGATCCACAAAGAGCGCGGTCTGACCGGTAATCATTGCCAGCATACGTATCGCAACAATCATGTATGGATGAATTATCCAGGCAATGCTGCAGGCATGTCTCAACTTGGAAGATTCCATGCCTTTGATTTTCAGCAGCAGACAAAACAGAAAGAACATCACAGGCGGAAGAAACAGGTACATGGCATCGAAATGAAGACTGCTGGACTGATGCGTAATAAACGCTTCAGCAGTCATACATGCAAGACTGATCAACAGCAGAACGATGCAGGGCCCTGTTTTGACAGTGCGTTTCTGGATTTGCATCTGCATGCCCATATACAGAAACAGCGGTGCCATGAAGAGCCCGTTTCTGGTATAGCTGAACCATTGGAACATGCAGGAGTACAGGTTCTTCAATAAAGGAACATCGGCAGTGATGCCATACCAGCTGTCACCAAACAGACCAATCAGATACAGGATGGATACTGCCAGCCACGGCAGGATCTGGCTGCGGTTCTTTCTGAATAAACAGACAATCAAAGATCAGATCAGTACAGCCGGGAAGTACCACAGGTGATACATGGTCCCGTCAAAACACAAAAGACTGAATAAGCTGAAAAGTGAAAGCGAAGACAAGGTACCGTTGTAGATGGACAGCGGCAGATACAGCAGTACTGCACCAAGGTATAAAAGCAATGTCCGCTTCTGCCAGTTTTGAATCCGCATATCATCATCGGAAGAAAGGACAAAATATCCAGTCACTGTGAAGAAGAACGGTACCGCAGTACGGCCCAGTACTCTGGTGAGAATGAAATCTGCTTCAGAACTGATCCCGTACAGCGGACTGATGTGAATGGAAATGACCATCAGCACTGCCAGGATGCGGTACCCGTCAATTCCGTTGAGCCGTTTCATCGCCGGATCATTTCCGTCAGGATCAGACGGCTGATGTTGTCACCGGAGATTCTGACAGTCCGATTGGCTGGCAGTGGAATATCAGCGCCGATGGAAGAAATCCTGTATTCTGCATGATCTGCTGCAGAGTATGAGGAATAGTACTGACTGAGCTCATAGGGATAGCTGCGGATCAGATCGATGTATTCCTCCAGAGACAGATGATGCTGGGTGATGATTGCGGCATGCGGGATACCGACATAACGGAAGTGCCATGGTTCACTGGAAATGTGAGTGATGGACTGCTTCTCTTCGGCATAACGTTCAATGAAGCCAAACTTCGCTGCGGCATCCCTGAACACCTGGCAGATTCCCTCATGGGGAAAGTCGGGACGGATGAAGTCGATCTTCTCCTGTTTCTTTCCAAGATCAATTGCCAGTCCGGTTTCGTGTTCACTGTGTCCGGGAATTGCAACATACTGACTGGTGAATTCCGGGCCGTCTTGTTTGAGGCAGTCATCAAAGATTTTCTGCTGCTCACTGTGGGGACGATACCCGCTGACCGGCACAATACCATCCCAGCCATGGATTGATTCCATACAGAGGCTGAGCATATGCGCTGCTTCCTTTTCCAGCTGGATATCGGGGAAGGATGGATGTACTGTGACCATTTCATTCTGCAGGTCACTGCAGCCATAGTCCGGATTCACCAGGATGAGGGATCCGGAGTGAATCCGGTTCTTCAGATCAGAAGTCATTTTTCGAGCGCCTCTTTGACAGCGAGATCAATCACTTTCTCAAATGGAATGCCGGAAGCTTTCATCATACCGGGATAGCGGCTGTGTTCAGTAAAGCCGGGAATCGTATTGACTTCATTGAAAACAATCTCATTCTGCGGTGTCACAAACATGTCAACTCTTGCAAACCCGGAACATCCAAGCACCTGATAGATCTTCAATGCATCGGCTCTTGCCTGCCTGCGTGTATCTGCTGAGACTCTTGCCGGCACATGAATGGAAGAGGTCTTCAGCGTATATTTCTCGGTATAGTCGAAGAATCCCTGTGAGAGTTCGATTTCATCCAGTTCACTGATGATTGGTTCATCTGTTCCAAGAATCGCACAGCCAATCTCGAATCCGTCGATCGCCTCTTCAATGATGATTTCATCATCGAATTTAAATGCCAGCGAGATCGCTTCGCTCAGTTTGGATGGATCGGATACTTTGGTGATGCCATAGGAAGAACCTGCCTTGACCGGCTTGATGAACAGAGGCAGCGGTTCATAGTCTGCATAAGCCAGCGCTTCTTCCTGGTGCCCCTGATGGAATACCCGGTATTTTGGAACCCGGATGCCTGCGGTCTGTACCAGCTTATGAGCGCGGTCTTTATCCATGCACAGCGCAGATGCCAGCACACCACAGCCCACGGTTGGGATATCCAGCAGTTTCAGCATGCCCTGAACGGTTCCGTCTTCTCCGTTTCTGCCATGCAGGACAGGGAATGCGGCATCGATCTGCAATACTTTGCGTTCATCACCGTTGTATTCCAGAAATGCATGGATACTGCGGTTCATGATGAGGGTGACCGGCCGGCAGGTCTCGGGAGAAAACCAGCGGTCATCTTTGATCAGTGCCGGATCGCCGGCGAAGTGATACCAGTTGCCGGATACGGTAATACCGATCAACAGTACTTCATAGCCATTGATCTTCAGTCCTTTGATCACGGAAGAAGCAGATGACAGCGATACGCTGTATTCTGAGGAACATCCTCCGAAGATGACTGCGATCCGAATTGTTTTCATAAGAGCCCTCCCTGCATGACTGCAGTTCCTTCCGGCAGCGGATAGCCGATTTCACAGGTGTTGCGGTAAAGCACGCGGCGATAGGCATTCTCCGGATGCCCATTCAGATATCTTGTCTGAAGCACATCAACCTGTTCATAGATGCGATGATTCTCACTGACATAATTCAGGTTGCAGTTGGCAACTCCGTAGCGGTATCCTTCATCACTGCTGCACAGGATGCGGCAGATGATATCTGTATCCGTAAACTCAATCCGGATCTGGTAGACATCAGACGAATCATTCCGTGCTTTCAGGTCCAGCCAGCCTTCTGCGACAGTCGCATCCACACCCTTGACGGCATCGGAGTCGGGCTCCGGGAAATCCTTGACGGCATGACCGTGACGCTCAGTCACATTCAGCGGGGTATGAAGAAATGCCCAGAACAGCAGGTTGCTCAGCTGACACATCCCGCCGCCCGGGGCAGTGGTCAGTTTTCCGTTGATCACTGTCAGCCCGTCTTTATACGGTGTCTCTTCATCAGCGCCTTTGATTGTTTTGAAGAAGGAGAAGGTTTCATAGGGACGGATCAGCAGGCCATCCAGTTTTGCGGCAGCCAGCTTCAGGTTGAATACCTTGTTTTCCTGGTACTTCATATCAAAGCCGGTATCATGGTTGTACATGGGGCAGGCAGTCTTGAACAGTTCGACCGGAAGATCATCCTGCTGCTGTATCTTTGAATAGACATTGGAGTCGTGTTTCATCTTCCAGTAGAAGAAGTAGGTCTTCTCTTTTCTGCGAAGCGGTGCCAGCTGTGGAAATACCTCAGTCAAACGTTTTCTGCTCATTGTTTTGCCCTCTTTTTGAATGCACCTACATGATAGAAAAGGAATCGGAAAAGTGCTTTGAGTCCGGCTGAAGAATGGCTTAAGGTTTTGTTGCGGGATTCTTAAGGGTACTTAAGAAACAAAAAAGGCCGTCTCTTTTGAAGAGACAGCCCAGGGTAAATCAGCAGCAGTTATTCGTCCTTGATTTTGAGATCCTTCATTGAGCACATCTCGATGATCAGGGCAATTCCATCAATGATCAGGTAGATTGCCATGATGTAGTTGATGGCCATTGCTGAAACAAACGGCATGCAGAGAAACAGGATCGCGGTGATGATGGAAATGATACCGGTAGCAGTGACCCAGCCATGGCCGCTGACTCCGAAATATGACAGTTTGCCGGTAAAGGATAACAGGTCAACGCCATAGATCAGCAACAGGATTCCGAACAGGAATACGAAGGTGGTAACTGCGACAGCTTCCGGGGAAGCCAGTAACAGGATACCAATCAAAATGTTCAGGATGCCGTCTACCATCTTGGCGCCGCTCTGGAACATGACTGGCATGTTGAAGTAGTCAACCAGCTGGTAGATACCAATGGCAATGATCAGGAAGTCGGCAATGTACTCAATGACATTGATTGACTGCTTCGGGAAAACGCAGAGGATAATGCCAAGCACTGCCATGACGATACCGGCAATGATACCGGTGATACGGAACTTGTGAACCCGCTTGTTCCACCGCTCTGTGAATGATTCGACGACATCGTAACTGCCGTCATCTGTATAAGTTTTCATATTGATTTCCATCTCCTTTGGAACATTGTCATCATAGTTGATATGACCGCTGAAACAATTGACAGAACTCAAACACTGTCGATCGAATAGACAACCCTGCATACATGTCAATCTGAGCGATTTGGTGATACCGATGATTGTTTGTTTGAATCCCCGTACTAGAATAAAGAAAACGGGAGGAAATCAATCATGAGGCCAAGACCGGTTACTACACTGTTCATGTTGATGAGCGTAGATGGCAAGATCACTGATGGCGCAACAGACAATCTGGATTTCGATCAGGACTTCCCAGAGATTGCGGGAGTCAGGGAAGGACTTCAGCAGTACTACGATATTCAGGAGACAACAGATCTCTGGTCGTTCAATACCGGCAGAGTACAGGCCAAGGTTGGCGTGAACGAAAAGCCGATTCCGGATCATGCCTGGAGTGTCAGTTTTGTGCTGATGGATAACAGACATCTGACTGCCCATGGAATTGAGTACTTCTGTGCACTGTCAAAGAACTTTGTGCTGGTCACTTCCAACCCGGATCATCCGGGATTCAAGATCAAACATGATAACTTCCACATCCTCTACCATGAATCACTGGATCTGGGAACAATGCTGGAAGACCTCAGAGAACAGTTTGACTGTCAGCGTCTGACCATTCAGTCCGGCGGAGCTGTGAACGGACTTCTGCTGCGGGAACATCTTCTGGATTATCTGGATGTGGTGGTGGCACCGGTACTGGTGGGCGGAAAAGATACATCGAGTCTGATTAATGGACCTTCGCTGGTTCAGAAAGAAGAACTGAAAGACCTGGGTATCTTGAAACTGATCAATGCACAGAAACTGAATGATTCCTATCTGAGACTGCAGTATCAAATAACAAACGGGCGCGAATGACTATTCTTCTGATGGATGAATGCGGCTAAAATAGTGGTGTTACATCAAAAGGGGGTTTTCAATATGAAAACAAAGAAAATCGGCGGCATCATGTTCCTGGTTGGTTCCATCGCCGGAATCCTGCTCAGTTTATTCGTCAAGAATATCGGTACTACAATTCCAATGATTCTCGCATTAGTCGCACTGGTCGGTATCATCATGACCAAGTCCAGCGGCGTATGGCTGTATTTGCTCAGCATGGTTGTTGTCTATGTCGGTGCCAAGGGATGGATCCCGGGCGGCAGCTCTGTCAACAACATCGTGACCATTGTCGGTCAGGTCATCCAGCTTGTGGCAATCATCTTCTGCTGGAAAGATGCTGTCAAAGACGCACTGAAATAAGAGAAACAATTCATTCTGAAGAGGCGCAGCGATGCGCCTTTTCTCTCGTCTCAGGGACAGTTGAGCACAATTGCTTAAAAGGAGAATGAGAGAAAGTAGCATTGTGCAAAACAGAAAAGCCACCTGCTATGCAGGTGGATAGACAGTGCTTCTTCTAGAAAGAAGCACCCCATCAGACTAATATGGAGATTGTCGAAGTCGCCATAACTAGAAAGATGAGGTGCATCCATGGCCA
>JAKVJO010000014.1 GCA_022486935.1 Solobacterium sp.
GTACGGCAGGAACTGCCGAAACTGCAGTGGAATACACTGGAAAGCCTGTGGACATGATGTAAGACGAAGACGGGTGGTGCGAACTGCCCCAAGCTTCGCTGTTGTGGTTGAAACAGGAAGCTCGGCTTTTCAATAGCCGAGTGGTTCACTACAGAGGTACAGGGATATGCTGAAAGAAGAACGCCAACGGAAAATCATGAATGAGCTGTACAGTTCAGGAAATGTCATTGTAGATGCACTGGCAGAACAGTTTCATACCTCGCGGGATACGATCCGCAGGGATCTGAATGAACTGGAAGAGCAGGGCATTCTCAAACGGGTGTATGGCGGGGCAATTCCCTGGAAGATGGAAACACCGGCAGTTGACCAGCGCATGTATGTGGGCCGGGATGAGAAGTATGTCATCGCCCAGAAAGCGATCGGCATGTTGAAACCGCACTCGCTGATTGCCATCGACGGCGGCAGTACGAATGCCATCTTCGCGTCATTGATTCCGCTGAGCTGTGCACTGCAGGTTGTCACCAACAGTTTCCCGGTTGCTGAAGAACTGAAGAAGCGTCCGCAGATTGAAGTGATCTTTCTGGGCGGCAGGTACAATAAAACTTCAGACAGTTCTGTCGGGGAAGCGGCTCTGCAGCAGCTGTCCAATTATTACTTTGACCAGTGTTTCCTCGGCCTGTACGGCATTGATCCAAAAGTCGGGGTATCGGTGCCGGCTCCCTATGAAGATGAAGTGCCGCTGAAACAGGCGATTGTCGCCTCATCGAAAGAAGTGAACTTCATGTGCGTTTCCAGCAAACTGGGACTGTCTACAAATTATGTGGTATGCGGGTGTGACCAGGTCAGTCAGGTGATCTGCGGCAGGACACTGACTGCCCATGAGAAGCGGAATTACCCGGTCCGTTTCATCTGAGTATCAAGCCCTTGTATCAGGCATTGATAAACGTTCGCCACTGATTGTTATTCCTTGCAATTTTCTCATAATCTTCACCGTATGTTCAGATTTGTCCGGTAAGATGTAACTGTCTTCGAAAGAAGGCATTATCTTCCTCATTTTCCCTCTGAAAATTGAGCAAGATGTACGAAAGTGGAGCCTGATGCCAGCAGACTCCATTTTCATTTTCAAAGAGAACTTTGATTCCCCAAGCATGAAAATAGTCAAGACCTGCAATTTCTCTGGTTTATGGTAAGATAAGCAGGCATCAGGGAAGGAGTATTTAAAATAATATGAATGAAGAGATTGTTAAGGCCATAACAGCCAGTCTTAAGGTCGGCATCGGACAGGTGCAGAATACACTGGCACTGCTGGAGGAAGGCAATACCGTACCATTTATTGCCCGTTACCGTAAGGAAGCCACGCATGGCCTGGATGAAGAACAGATTCTATATATCCAGAAACAGTATGAATACCAGGTAAAACTGGCAGAGCGCAAGGAGAACGTCCTGAAGCTGATTGCCGAACAGGGCAAACTGACAGAAGAACTGACCAAGGCAGTCAACGACTGCACCAAGCTCTCCCAGGTAGAGGATCTCTACCGTCCGTATGCACAGAAGAAAAAGACCCGTGCAGCAGTTGCCATCAAGGCTGGCTTACAGCCGCTGGCTGACTGGATGCTGGCACTGCCGGAAACCGGCGATCTGAAGGAAGAAGCCGGCAAGTACGTCAATGAAACGATCAAGACTGCAGAGGATGCCATTCAGGGCGCACAGGATATCATCGCTGAAGTCATCAGTGATGATGCCAAACTGAGATGGGCATTCAAAGATACGATTAACCAGGCAGGTGTTCTGGTAACCAAAAAGAAGAAAGATGCCGTGGATGAGAACAAGGTCTATGAGATGTACTATGACCGCTCTGAACGGGTATCCCAGCTGGCGGATCACCGCATCATGGCAATTGACCGTGCTGAAAAAGAAAAAGTCATCAGTGTCTCTTTCACCTTTGATGAAGAACATCTGGAAGCGGAAGCCGCAAAGAAACTGCTCAAGGGTCAGAAGACCTGTGTAGAAGCAGAGATCACTGCTGCAGTGAATGATGGCTGTGACCGTCTGTTATTCCCGAGTATTGAACGTGAGATTCGGAGTGATCTCTCTGACCGTGCCCAGGGCAAGTCCATTGAAGTATTCTCCATGAACCTGGAGAAGCTGCTGCTTCAGCCGCCACTGAAGGGCAGAGTTGTCATGGGATTTGACCCGGCATTCCGTACCGGCTGTAAGCTGGCGGTACTGGATGCGACCGGCAAAGTGCTGCACATTGACAAGATCTTCCCGACCAAGCCGAACATTGACCTGGAAGGTTCGAAGAAGACCATGCTCAATCTGATCAAAACCTATCATGTTGAGATCATTGCCATCGGTAATGGCACTGCATCCCGTGAGTCCGAGAAGTTTGTCACGGATCTGATCCATGACAACAATCTGGATGTCAGCTATGCCATTGTTTCTGAAGCAGGCGCATCGGTGTATTCCGCTGGCGATATCGCAAGAGCGGAGTTCCCGGATCTGCATGTCGAAGAACGTTCTGCCGTCTCGATCGGCAGACGTCTGTTGGATCCGCTGGCTGAGCTGATCAAGATTGATCCGAAGTCCATCGGTGTAGGCCAGTACCAGCATGACCTGCCGGAGAAACAGCTGACAGAGCGTCTGGATGAAGTGGTCATGAAAGCAGTCAACCGCACCGGAGCCGACTTGAATACTGCATCGCCGGAACTCTTGATGCACATTTCCGGATTGACCAGCGCAACTGCCAAAGAGATCGTCAATTACCGCAATACCAATGGTAAATTCACAGACCGCCAGCAGCTGCTGAAAGTCAAGAAACTGGGACCGAAGGCATTCACCCAGTGCGCAGGCTTCCTCAGAATTGTCGGCGGAGACAACCCGCTGGATGAAACATCCATTCACCCGGAGAGCTATGGCGTTGCTGAGAAACTCATGCACGCATGCGGAATTACCAAGCTTGGTGAGACCGACGCACAGTTTGCAGAAGACAAGACCAAAGATCTCGGTGTTGATTCCTATACGCTGAAAGATATTGAAGAAGCGATCCGTCAGCCGCTGCGTGACTACCGTGATCAGTTCCAGGGTGCTCTGCTCAAGAGTGATATCCTGGAGATCAAGGATCTGCATGTCGGCGATGAACTGATGGGCACGGTACGCAATGTCGTCGACTTCGGCGCATTCGTTGATATCGGACTTCATGAAGATGGATTGGTACATGTATCACACATGTCCATGAAGCGTATTACCCAGCCTTCAGAAGTTGTTTCTGTCGGCGACATCGTCAAAGTATGGGTCTATGGCATTGATGAGGAAAAGGGCAGAGTACAGCTCAGCCTGCTGCCGATCAAGGATATTGAATCAAGAGATGCCGCACTGAAGGAAGCACGCAAGAACCGTCACGGTAATGGCAATAACCACGGCCGTCCGGACCGTTCCCGCAATAACCGCCCGCAGCCCAAACAGCCGGAAAAGGTTACGATGGAAGATGCTTCCGCAAGACTCATGGCAAGATTTGGATCCAAGCACTGAAACTGAACGAAGAGAGCCATCCACGTTATATGGACAGCTCTTTTTTTCTGTACTCTGAATTGTGATTGACGTGTTTCAGGCAAGCAGGTATGGCATGAACAATGTTGCCAGGCCCAGGAAGATGAAGAAGCCCAGCACATCGGTAGCGGTTGTCAGAAAAATCGTTGAGGCAATTGCCGGATCCCAGTGCAGCTTTTTGATCGTAACCGGGATCAGGAAGCCGCAGACAGAAGAGACCAGCAGGTTTCCGATCATGGCAAGAAAGACAATCAGGCCAAGATAGAAGTTGCCATAGAACGGCCAGACAATTGCGGCAGTCACTGCACCGCAGGCAGCACCGTCAATCAATCCCAGTGCGATTTCCTTCAGGAATGGCTTCTTGCAGTCATCCCAGGAGAGTTCTCCCTGGGCAAGTCTTCTGACCAGAATGGAAACAGTCTGGGTGCCTGCGTTGCCGCCCATGCCGGAGACGATTGTCATGATCGCAGACAGCGCAACGACTTTGGAAATGGTATCGGAGAACAGGTCAACAGTAAATGACGCAAGGAATGCAGTGGCCAGATTGATCAGCAGCCAGGGAAGGCGCATGCGGACAGATTCGCCCAGAGTGGTATCGAGACTCTCTTCCCTGGAAACGCCGCCCATCTGCAGCATATCTTCATCAGATTCCTGAATGATGACATCGATGACATCATCGACGGTGATGATACCGAGGATGACTTTCTTCTTGGACACCACCGGGATGGCATTCAAGTCATAACGGGAAACGAGTCTGGCGACCTGTTCCTGGTCTTCTTCCGGTTCCACGCTGATGACACTGGATTCCATGATGGTACTGATACTCTGGGTACGGGATGTACTCAGAAGGATCTTCAAGTCAACGCTGCCAACCAGCTGCCGGCTGTCGTTGACGACATACAGTGTTTCAATGACTTCTGTCTTCGGGCCGATCTGGCGGATCTTATCCAGCGCCTGGCCAATGGACAGGTCCTGGCGCAGTGCCATGTAGGCAGTGGTCATAATACCGCCGGCACTCTCTTCCGGATATTTCAGCAGGTCTGTGATGATTTTCCGGTCGCCGGACTTCATCAGGTTGATGACTTCTTTCCGTCTGCCTTCCGGAAAGTCGCCCAGCATATCGACGATATCATCTTTCTGCATGTAACCAAAGGCAATTAAAAGACGCTTGTTATCCAGCGTATGGGCAATCCGGATTCTCAGGTCGTCGTCGGCTTCTTCTGTCAGGGTGGCCAGATCATCGTCATCCATCAGTGTGGTGACCTGATCCAGTTCTTCTTCACTGTAATCAGTGATCAACTGGGCAAAGTCGATCGGTTCCATGGACTCATAGAACTGGCGGAATTCATCCGCGCTGCCATGGTCGATAATCTCTTTTAAAATGTCTTCTCTGTTTTCTTCCATGGCGGCACCCCGCTTTCTGTCTCATCTATTTTAAACGCTGGCCGGTAGGAGTACACGCAAAAAGATCATGAGATTCAAATTATTTTTTCAAAGGAAGATCAACTGCACCAGTAACATGTAGACAATCGTTCCTGCCGCAATGGATCCAAGCATATTCCGCCACTTCAGATGCACTGCCACCGTAACGCTTATAGCGATCAGTTCTGGCAATCCATAAGAGCCGGAAGTGAAGCTGACATTCTTCAGGCAGTACACCACCAGCATGGCAAAGATCGCAGAAGGAAGGGCTTTGCCAAGATACGTCACATAGGATGGGGTAGTGCGGTTCTCACGGAAGATGAGAAACGGCAGAAAGCGGGTGGTCATGGTTGCCAGGGCACACAGGCCGATCGTAATAATCTGTTGCGTCAGGGTCATGGCCGTTCCACACTCCGTTCTTCAATCGGTTTGCGCAGTGCGGTCAACAGGAGAAGAATCACGCACATGGTGGGAATGAGAAACTGGTCTTTGCCAAACAGCACCAGGCAGATGATCGCTGCCCCAAAGCCGATCCAGGCAGAAAGATGTGATTTCTCCTTGAGAAACTGTTCCAGGAAAATGACTACAAACATGGCAGTCATCACAAAGTCGAGTCCCTTGGTATTGAAGGTAAGCAGCGAGCCAAGCAGGCCGCCGATCAATGCGCCGGATACCCACCAGCACTGATTCAAAAACGTGACCCAGAAGTAGAACCAGCCATGATCGATTCCTTCCGGTATCTCTGTACTGCAGTTGATGGAGAAGGTCTCATCACACAGCGCAAAGATCAGATACCACTTCTTCTTTCCGGTGCCCTTGTATTTATCCAGCATGGCAATGCCATAGAAGAGATGCCTTGCCTGGATCATCAGTGCAGTGAGGAATACCTGCAATGGGGCAAATGGGGATACCAGCATGGTCGCAATGACATACTCCAGTGAACCTCCATATACCACCAGGGCAGTCAGAAACGGATACCAGAAGGAGAATCCCTTCAGGTTCATCATCAGACCATAGGCGATGGCGAGAAATTCAAAGCCGGCCATGATCGGCAGGGTATGGGGAAAGGCTGCTTTCAAGGCATCCAGCTTGATGTGCTTCGTTGATTTCATATGAGAATATTTTGACCTTCCTGCCGTGGTGCGTCAATCAAAAACCCCGCACAGCAGGCTGCCATGCGGAGCAATACAGTTAACCGAGCCGTTTGACCAGGTAGGGGATTGCCTGTTCAAAGTTGACGCCGTAGGTGTTGTGATCCGGTTCCTGCAGTGTCACTCTGATGCATTCGCAGACATAGTCTGTCGCAATGCGCAGTGATTCTTCCATGCCCTTGTCCCTGATCAGAGCGCCGAAGAAGGAGCTGGCCCAGATATCGCCGGTGCCGTGGAAGTGCTGCGGCAGTTCTTCACTGTAGTACTGGAAGTACTTGTTTTCCTGTTTGTTGTAGGCATAGATGCCAAGCTTGCCCGGTTCAAGGGAGATGCCGGTCAGTACAGCAATATTGGATCCAAGATCAGTCAGCTTCTGCAGTGTTTCCTGGACGTAGGTTTCATCATAGCCGGATGCGACATATGGCTGATGTAACAGATAGGAAGCTTCTGTGAGGTTAGGGCAGATGATATCTGCCTTGCCGCAGAGTTTGGCCATGGAGTCAGCGAACTTCTGATCAAAGCCGACATACAGGGCACCGTTGTCTGCCATGCATGGATCAACGAGGATTGTGCTGTTCTTGCCGAACTGCTCAAACAGCGATGCCGCAAGATCCAGCTGTTCAAAGGAGCCAAGGTAGCCGGTATAGATTCCGTCAAACGTGAAGCCTTCCTGTTTCCAGTGATTCATGATCGGCTTGATCTCGCCGGTCAGATCATGGAAGGTAAAGTTCTTGAACATGGTGTGGGTGGATAATACGGCAGTGGGAATCACTGCGGCTTCAACGCCCTCAGCAGAGATGATCGGCAGTGCTACCGTCAATGAGCACTTGCCGACACAGGATACATCCTGAATTGTTACTATCCGTTTCATTTTATCAGTACAGTCCTTTCTTCGGGTATACCCAAGGATTATAACATTGCACCTGCGGTATAATGGGCTTACGTTATCCAGATATGAAAGGACTCAAATAAAAATATGAAAATAACAGTGCAGACCAGGGACAATGAACCTGTCGTCATGGAATATGATCATCCGGTAACCGCAGAAACGATTATCCGGGATTATTCAGGCAGTCTGCCGCATGAAATACTGGCATGCCGGATCAACAACTATGTATCAGAACTGGATGAGATGATCTCCTCTGACTGTGTGCTGGACCTGTTGGACATGCGGGATAACTCTGCCAGCATTACCTATGAAGTTTCATTGACCCTGCTTTATATCAAGGCGGTGCATGATGTGCTTGGCAAAGACGTCAAGGTTACTATTGCCAATTCCCTGTCCAAGGGATTCTTTACCCAGATCCATACCGGCGGACTGACTGATGATACTGCAAAGGCCATTGAGCAGGATATGAAACAGCTGGTGGAGAAGAATCTTCCGATTGAGCGCGTCACCGCAACCAGAAGACAGATGCTGGAGAACCTGAAGGACGGCAGCGATCCGGCCATGTTGCGGCTGGTCAAGGACGCACCGGATCTAACTTCCGCAAGAAACTGCCGGCTGGGTGATGAGTCCGGTTTCTTCTATCACAGTATGGTCCCCTCAACTGGCTATCTGAAATGGTTTGAAGTGCGGCGTTACAAGAATGGCTTCCTGCTGAGATTCCCGCAGACCTCCAGCCCGGATGCCCTGCCGGAATACCGTGAACAGAAACTGCTGTATGAACAGTTCTCCCAGGCAACCAGATGGGACCGGGTTATGGGTATTGAAGATGCCAGCGGGCTGAATGAACTGGTACTGAAGGATGACTACAAGGATGTTATCCTGCTGTCTGAAGCACTGCATGAAAAGCGGATTGCCGAACTGGCAGAGTCCATCCGTCAGTCAGGCAAGCGCATGATCCTGATTGCCGGTCCTTCTTCATCCGGCAAGACTTCCTTTGCCAAGCGCCTGTGCATCCAGCTGAGAGTCATTGGATTAAAGCCGCTGTATCTTGGTACAGATGATTTTTTCCTGGAACGGGAAGAGACACCGGCAGATGAACACGGCGACCGCAACTATGAAGATCTGAGTGCACTGGATATCAATCTGTTTGCCGAGGACATGACGGCACTGCTGAAGGGAAAGAAAGTGGACCTGCCGGAATATGATTTTCTGATTGGCAAGAAGGTGTACGGAAAGCGGATTACTTCAATTGAGCCATGTCAGCCGATTGTCATTGAAGGCATCCATGGCCTGAACCCAAAACTGACGGAAGTGATTCCGGATGATCAGAAGTTCCGGATTTACATCAGTCCTCTGACCCAGCTGAACATTGATGACCATAACCGGATTCCGACTACTGACGCAAGAATGCTGAGAAGGATTGTGCGTGACTACCAGTTCAGGGGATACAGTGCAGCCGCAACGATTCACAGCTGGCCAAGTGTCAGGGCCGGGGAACGGAAGAACATCTTCCCGTTTACCGATCAGGCAGATGCGTCCTTCAACTCCTACTGTCTGTATGAACTGGCAGTGCTGAAGAAGTATGCCGAGCCGCAGCTGAAGAAAATCACCCCGGATCAGCCGGAATACCCGGAAGCCCAGCGCATGCTGGAGTTCCTCGCATTCTTTGTGGCAATCCAGGATGACTCGATGATTCCAAACAATTCCATTATGAGAGAGTTCATCGGCGGCAGCGTACTGCTGTAGACAATCAATGATCAGTATTACCGTGAGACTGCAGGTGCGCCTGCAGTTTTTCTCTGAATGGATAATAGATCAGACAGCCGATCAGCCCTCCAAGAGTGTTGGTGATCACATCAGAGATATCAGCCACCCGGTAACTGCTGAGCAGGGGCTGGATCAGTTCAATGCAGAGACTGAGCAGAAATGTTATAGCGATCGTCTTGGAAAACTTCTCATTGAATAACAGCGGATAGAAGAACCCGAGCGGGATCATCATGATGATATTCAGGATGACATCCTGTGTTGCATTGGCGTGATTCTCCACAATATCAATGAAGGGTGACATATTCATCGGCTGGTAGCTGTGACGGAAGATGTTGGGCAGGGAACATAAAACCGGCATGAGTGTTTCATACAGCACCATGCATAAATAAAGATAGAAGATCGTATTGAGGATCAGGCGGATGCGGGGCAGATGTTTCCATTTTGGCAGGAACACCAGAAAATAGAGAACAGCCAGAACTGCAAAGTCCACCAGGCACATTGTCAGTTTGTTCATTGCCCGTTAATCATATCATCCAGCGCGTTCTTAATCGTTCTCTAATCAAATCTTCAGGAAAAATTCAGGTTTGCCGAAACGGCGGACAATGAAGCGCTTACAGTGCCTAGAATACGCCACATACGCATGGATAAAGGACTTCCGGCTGTCCTGTGCAGGGATTGACTTCAATGTTGAATGGACCTAAATTACATCATGTCTCTATTGTGTTGATTTGATGAAAGTTTAAGGAGGCAGACACGTATGAAGTTCCTGAATACATTTATGTGGTTCAATGCGACGGTTGTCATTATCATGACAGCAGCGTACTTATATCAGGCCGTTTACATGTTCATTGGATTCAAGAAACGGCATGTAGAAGAAACGCCGGAAGCGAAGGTCAATCATCGCTACGCGGCATTTATCAGTGCCAGAAATGAAGAGGGTGTCATCGGGGAACTGATCGACAGCCTGAAGAAACAGAAGTACCCGAAAGAACTGTTTGATATCTATGTGCTCGCAGACAACTGCACGGATCGTACGGCAGAAGCTGCCAGATGCCACGGTGCCAATGTCTTTGAGCGTCAGGACAAAGAACTGGTCGGCAAGGGCTATGCACTGGATTACCTTTACAAGAAGGTAGTGGAATTCAAGGGCGACGATTACTATGATGCGTTCATGGTATTCGATGCGGATAACATCGTTGAAGAACACTTCGTCAGCGAGATGAACAAGACATTCGACACCGGCAAATATGATGCCATTACCTGTTACCGCAACTCCAAGAACTTCGGATCAACCTGGCTGAGTGCAGCTTATTCCATCTGGTTTCTGAGAGAAGCACGCTATGTCAATTATCCAAGATCACTGCTCGGGACAACCTGCATGATTTCCGGTACCGGATTCCTGGTATCAGGAAAGATCATGAAGAAGAACGGCGGCTGGCCGTATCATCTGCTCACGGAAGATATCCAGTTCTCAGTCAACTGTGCACTGGATCAGAATATGATCGGCTATTGCGACCGGGCAATGGTATATGATGAGCAGCCGACAACCTGGAAACAGTCATTCAAACAGAGACTGAGATGGTCCAAGGGCTTCTATCAGATTGACGGGCAGTATGTCGGTTCTCTGATCAAAGGATCTGTATCCAGATCCAATAAGGGATTCCGCCTTGGCTGCTATGATGTTCTGATGACCGTGCTTCCTGCTGTATTCCTGACACTGGCAGTATTTGGGATCAACATCTGGGTATTCTGCACAGCAGGCTCGATGCCATACTACGTCAGACTGCTGTTCCGTCAGGAAGCGTTCCGTTATCTGTCACTGGCAGTGTTTGATTACTACCTAGGTATGATCATCATCGGTGTACTGACAATCACCACTGAGTGGAAGCGGATCCCGGCAACCAGCTGGGAGAAGATCAAGTATCTCTGGATCTTCCCGCTGTTCATCGCATCCTATATTCCGATTACCCTGAAAGCACTGTTCTGCAAGGTCGACTGGCAGCCGATCCAGCATAACTCCGCAAAGGTATTTGGGGAAAATATCTGAGTCATCTCAATCATCGGACTTCAAACAGCCCGGTGATTTTTTGCGCGCTGAGCAAAAGAAACCTGCAGGCATGTGCTATGCCTGCAGGGATGGGATTTCGATTGTCCTTGTTTCCTTGACTGCTTCATTGAGACGGTGGGAGATGGAGATGACTGTTCTGCCTTTGGATGCTTTATTCAATGCCAGCAGGACACAGGTTTCAGTTGCACTGTCGAGGTTGGCGGTAATTTCATCCAGTAACAGGATCTTAGGCTTTGCGGCAATTGCCCGGGCAATGGAGAGCAGCTGCAGCTGTCCTTCTGAGAAGGATGCCTGCTCAAACGGGGTATCAAATCCCTTTGGCAGATGTTCCAGTGCATCATCGAGGTAGACCAGCTTTGCGGCTTTGATCGCATCTTCCCCGGAGATATCAGGATCAAACAGTGTGATCTGATCAAGGATGGTGCCGGTTACCGGATGGAAGCTCTGTTCCACATAGCCAAACAGTTTGCGCTTGGCGGAATCCGGGATCTCGGCAGCGTTCATGCCGTGGATTTCTGCAGTGCCGTTCTGCGGCAGATAGAGGCCCAGCAGCAGGCGGAAGATCGTGCTCTTGCCGGCACCGGTGCGGCCGATGAAGGTGACTGCTTCACCATCTTTGATGGCAAAGGAGAGACCGTGAAGAATGATGCGGTTCGGGTTATAGCCGAAGGTGACATTGTCAAAGCTGATGCATGGTTTCCTGTCATCTTCTTCCGGCATGGTTTCAGGAACCGTGCGTTCAGGTTCATCCAGGAATTCGTTGATGCGTTTGACACCGGCAACAGCTGACTGGATACTCTGGATCTCCATACCGATGGACTCCAGCGGATCAAACACTTTATTGACATAGGCAATGATCGCAACAGCAGTGCCGACACTGAGTCCAAACAGATTCTGGAATGTTCCGCCGGATGCCGCAAAGATCATCATGACTGCAATGACTCCGGCACTGACAACATTGACGATCGGGGAGTAGATGGCATCGAAGAAGTTGGAGCGGTCGGTAGCCTGATAGCTGTCATCGATGTAGTCGTCATAGCGGTCCTCCATGTGTTTTTGTACATGGAAGGAACGGATCATACGGATGTTGCGGATCGTTTCAGGAATGTGGTTATTCACTCTGGCGATGGCCTTGCGGTTATCCATCTGTGCCTTAAGCATCCGTTTCTGGAATGCCCTGGTCATCAGGAATAACAGCGGTGTCACAATGATCATCAGGATGCCCAATCCAAGGCTCTTGGTAAAGATCACAATCAGGATGGAGATGACCTTGCAGGCATCTGCGAACATCGAGACGATGCCGTCAGTGAACAGGGTATCGACGGTATCAACGTCATTGACGAACCTGGAAGCGATCTCACCGGACGGGTGGGCAGTCAGATACGATGCCGGCATACGCTCCAGTTTGGCATCCAGTTCACTGCGTAAGCCATGGGTGATCTTCTGGCCGAGCTTGGTGATCATGGCATTCTGTCCTGCCTCCAGAAAACCAGAGACAGCGATCAGGATGAAATACAGCATCGCTGCACCAAAGGCAACGCTTCTGGTATTGCTGAGATCATCAACGATGGATTCCAGCACCAGCGGGGGATACAGGGAAGTGATGACGGCACCGGCGATTGCGATCAGTGTCATGGCACACATCCACGGATGTGATTTCAGAATCCGTTTGAGTACCTGCATCAAGTGATTGTCAGTGTGCTGCATCAAGATCGCCTCCTTCCGTCTGCCGGTGATACAGATCCTGGTAATCAGGACTGTTCTTCATTAACTGTTCGTGATAGGATACGGTGACTTTACCGTCTTCCAGGAATAATACCTGATTGAATTCAGGAAAGTGTCTCAGCCGGTGGGAGATCAGCAGGATGATGTGATCATTCCGGATTTCTTCGAGATGGTTCATGATGATATCTTCCGTCTTTGGATCGACTGCCGAGAACGGATCATCCAGCACCAGCACATCGCCAGCATGGGCAAGTGTTCTTGCCAGGGCAGTTCTTGCCTGCTGACCGCCGGACAGCTGCACGCCAGCCGAACCGGCCGGGGTATCAACACCCTGCGGCATATCCAGCACTTCTTCTTTCAGCCGTACTTCATCCAGATAAGGAAGCGGATCAATGGATTCACCAAGGCATACATTCTCACGGATGCTGTCACTCATCAGCTGCGGCTCGTGTCCCATGTAGGATACCAGCCGGCTCTTCTCATAGGGATTCAGGAAGTTGAATTCATGACCGCCGATCTTGACTGATCCGCTGTAGTGCGTTTCATCAATCAGCAGTTTGCCCAGGGCAGACTTGCCACAGGCCACCGGACCGGTAATGCCGATGATCTCACCGGGCTTTGCGTGAAAGGATACATGTTCCAGCACTTCTGTCCCATTGGGCCAGGTGACATTCACATCATCCATGGAAAGATCTGACGGGGTATCCAGATCCAGGGAAGAATTCTGATCGGTGGACTGATACTCTTTCAAAAGCGGCTGGATACGGGCCCAGGATACCTGTGCCTTCTGTACTGCATTGAACAGCTTTGCGGCATGGGATGATTTTGTAGAGAGTTTGGTAAAGCAGGACAGGAAGGTCGTGAATGCGGCAATGTTCCAGGAAGTCCAGCCAGTGCCCATGACATTGCGGGCACCGAAGTACAGGATGAGCACGGTACCGGCCATGGCAATGACGTTATAGATCGGCTGCATGCTCGCTTCAAAGATGTTGGCGGAGACTGCCTTCTGTTCATAATCTGAAAGATGTGTCTCATATGCCTGATCACGGTTTTTCTCAACCCCGTTGACCCGGTAGGTAATCGCATTGGTGACCCGGTCCATGGTTGCACTGTTCAGTCTGGACGCACTTTCCTTATAGGCGGCACTGGCTCTTGCGATCAGCCCCTTGAGGAAGTTGGCAATCAGATAGGCCAGCGGGGTAAATGCACAGGACAGTAATGCCAGCTTCCAGTCATATCCAATCAACATGGCGAGGTAGGCAATCATGACTACACCGGTATCGAAGATTTCGGTGATGAACTTCCGGATTCCTTCCACACAGGCATCAACGTCAGAGACTGCTTTGGTCATGACGGAGCCAAGACCTTCATTCTGCAGTTCTTCCGGTGTCATGTTGACCAGCGAGTTATACAGCATATGCCGCATGTTGCGGGAGGTGTCATTGGCAAAGCGGCGGACAAAGAACCGCTTCAATGCCCGGCTCAGCTGGACTCCGATGATGACAATGATATAAGTGATGGCCAGGGAGAACATGCTTGCGGCAGTGCTGGATCCGTTGAAGATATCCAGCAGCTTCTGGGCGAGCAGTCCTTCGTAGTATGGCCCGGCAGTCATGCCGACATTGTAGATAATGCCGGTCACGGAAATAATCAGCAGGTTCTTCCATTCCAGCTTCACGTAGGAAAGGATCCGGTTGGGATGTTCTACTTTCTCGACTCTGGTGCAGCTCATTTCAGATTCTCCTTTTCCACCATTGCCTTCAGATGCGGAAATCCGGCAATGGACTCTTTCTTTGATTTCTGGTACAGCGGTTCCAGCAGCTGCACAAACAGTCTGCGGTCTTTGACACTCATGTCTTTCAGCAGCCACTCATAGTACATGGACTCCACTGACGATTTGGATGTCTTGAGATGATCTGCTTTCTTTGTGGCATAGAGCAGCTGGCTTCTGGCGTCCTGTGGGTTGTCCCTGCGTGTCAGATAGCCCTTGTGCTCCAGCGCGGCAGCCCGTCTTGCGCAGGCTCCCTTATCCAGCCCAAGCAGTTCACGTACCTTTGCCTGGGTGATGCCCGGGTTATGGCGCACGGCATGAATGAAGTCGAACTCGGCAGTGCCGATGCCTTCCTCTTTCAGGGTGCGGGCTGTAAATTTACTGACCTCCCGGGCAATCTTGGTCATTTCCCGTTTTGTTTCATCCATGGCTTACCCTCCGGATAGATGTAATATCAACTAAATAGATGATAGTACATCCAAATTGCAGAGTCAACGGAATCAACCGGAGAAAGTGAAACTCTCTTTGGCTGCTTTCACCTATTCTTCATGTAAATCCTGTATGATATTCACCGGAGGATTTTCTATGTCTTATTTCTATGTATTGAAATACAGACCGGTGACCCTGATCGTCATGGTTATCTGTGTCGTGAATTTTATCCGGATCCATTCCGGCGGATATAACGAGAATGACAATGCAGTTCAGTGCGGTGCGTTCTTCCGCTCTTCGATTGAATGCGGGCAGTGGTACCGTTTTCTGACAACCGGCTTTGTGCATATCCAGGTATGGCATTTCCTCATGAACATGGTGGCACTGTACAACCTGTCATGGCTGGAAGGGTATCTTGGCGAAGTGTGGTTTACCGTGATCCTGCTGGGCAGTGTCATTGCCGGCAGTGCGGTGCAGTATAAATGGTCCAATACGTTTTTCTCGGTCGGTCTTTCCGGCGGACTGTATGGATTGATGGCGGCAGAGTTTGTGCTGTTTCTTGCGATGGGCATGTTCTCAAGCGGTGCTTACCTGAGTTCATTTCTCAGAACGCTGGTATTGAACCTGCTGATCAACTTCATGCCTGGCATTGCCTGGCAGGCACATGCGGGCGGTGCGGTATTCGGAGCAGTCATGGGGATTTTGATCCTGCTGATATGAGCGGAAATAATGCTTGAAATTCATGCATGACAGGCACAGGATTATACGTGATATGGAGGATTGCTGAATGAAGAATATTGGATATTACGACGGTCAGCTTGGACCGCTGAGTGAAATGAAAGTTCCGATGCTGGATCGGGCACTGTACTTTGGCGATGGCGTCTATGATGTGGCAATTTCGTATGACAACCGGATCTTCGCACTGGAAGATCATCTGGACCGGTTCTATCATTCCATGGAACTGATGAAGATGAAGTTCCACCTCTCACGGGAAGAGCTGACAGCAGAACTGAAGAAGTGCATGCTTGCGGCTGACTCTGACAAGGGACTGATTATCTACTGGCAGTCTTCCAGAGGATGTGCAACACGGGATCATACCTTCCCGGAACATGTGAATCCGTCACTGATGATTATGGTGACAGAGTTCAAGCCGCTGGATTACAGCGTACCGATGAAACTGATGACAGTAGAAGACACGAGATTCTTCCACTGCAATATCAAGACACTGAACCTGATTCCGAATGTCATGGCGGCAGAAGAAGCCAAGCAGGCAAACTGCGGCGAAGCAATCCTGCACCGCGGCAATCAGCTGACAGAGTGTGCGCACAGCAGTCTTCTGATTCTCAAGAACGGAACACTGATCGGACCGAAACTGAATGAACTGATCCTGCCGAGCATTTCCAGAAAGCACAATTTTGAACTGGCAAAGCAGCTTGGCATTCCGACCGAATCCAGAGATGTGACCATGCAGGAAGTATGGGACGCAGATGAAGTGCTGGTATGCAGCACTGCCAAACTGATTGACCATGCGGATACCCTGGATGGCAAGCCGGTCGGCATGAAAGATCCGGATACCTATCACAGACTGCAGGATGCCTACTTTGCAAGAATCAAGGCAGAGTGCGGCTACGAACCGATCAAAGGCTGAATTGAAATTCAGCATGGAGGGAAAGGAGACTTATGACATCACGCAGCGAGACATTGCAGCAGCTGGTCGCTTTGAAGCGCAGCAATACTGAGGAGTATCATAAGTATCTTTCCAAGCCGAGAGAATATTATCCCGGCGAGAAGATGTACATGCGGGAAGCCCACGTCATCATGGCAATCGGCCTGGACGGACTGGACAGCCTTGGTGTGCTGGCAGAACAGCTGGGCGTTACCATGGGTGCTGTTTCCCAGCAGCTGGCCAGACTGGAAGAGAAGGGCTTTATCAAACGGGTACAGATGCCGCAGGACAAGCGGCAGTATTCCGTGAAACTGACTGATAAGGGCAGAAAGTTCTACGATCTGCATAAGCAGTATGATCAGGAAAACTATGCCAGGGTACTGCCGATGTTCAAGGAATTCTCTGAACAGGACCTTGAAGTGATCATGAAATTCGAAGAGAAATTCCGTGAATTCATTGACCTTGCAAACAAGGAAGTCGGCACTGACGATAACTATTGAGGAATGACCGCTCAGACTGGGCGGTTTTCTTTTTGCCTGAACAGGGATTGACAAATAAACTTAAGCACCTAAAATAAAATCATCAGTGCAGTATTTTTTGTTCATCATGATTCATCAAAATTAAGGGGGTAATGGATATGAGTATCAATTTTGACCGTCATATCGACCGTAAATCAACCAGTGATCTGAAGTGGCATACAAGTCTTGTCAAAGGATATCTGAACGTCGATATCAGTGAAGACATGATTCCGATGTGGCTCGCAGATACGGACTTTGCCTGTGCACCGTGTATCCAGAAGGCACTGCACGATCGTGTCGACAAGGAAATCTATGGCTACTGCGCACCGATGAAGCCATTCTATGATGCGGTCTGCTGGTGGCAGAAAGAACGCTTTGGTGTTGAGACAGATCCATCCTGGATCACCATGTGCCCTACCGTGGTATCTTCCATCAATGTGGCAATCCGTGCCTTTACCAACGAAGGCGATGGCGTCATCATCCAGCAGCCGGTATATGATCCATTTGCGACAATTGTGAAGCGCACAAAACGCAGGGTTGTCGACAACGGACTGAAACTGGAGAATGGCAGATATGTCATGGATTATGAACTGCTCGAACAGCAGGCATCTGATCCGAACACCAAAATGATTGTCCTGTGCAGCCCGCACAATCCGGTGGGCCGGGTATGGGAGAAAGAAGAACTGAAGCGTCTCTGTGAGATCTGTGTACGCAACCACGTACTAATTGTCTCAGATGAGATTCACGCAGATATTGTCTATGAAGGCCATGTACATACTTCCATTCTGAATGTTGATCCGGCTTACCGTGATCAGATGATCCTCTTGTCTGCACCGGGCAAGACGTTCAACATCCCGGGACTGAAGACCGGCTATGCCATCATTCCAGACAAAGATCTGCACCATGCATTCAATGAGACACAGCTGGATATGTCACTGGATGTGCGCAATACATTCGCACTGGAAGGACTGCAGGCAGCCTATTCACCGGATGGTGAAGCCTGGATGAAAGAAGAACTGGCATATCTTCAGCACAATGTGGAAGTGATCAAAAACTTTCTGAAGGACGAGATGCCGGAAGTGACCATGATTGAACCGGAAGGGACATTCCTCTGCTGGCTGGATTTCAAGAAACTTGGTTACAGCGATCAGGAACTGATGAAGCGGATCATTATCGATGCGGCAGTGGTATGTGTACCTGGTCCCTGGTTTGGTAATGGCGGTCAGCAGCACCTCCGTCTCAATATCGGAGTGCCGACAGATCTTCTATTGGAAGCGCTGAATCGGATCAAAACAGCAATCCAGTAATTGACATACATGCACCAGGGGATATAATTTTCACAATTTATAATCTGGCAAAGGAAGATTGTCATTATGAAACCTAAGATAGGCCTGATCGATCAGGGGACAGATTCATTGCTCAGAAGATACATGCGCTATCGTTATCAGTATGCATTGAAGAAAGCCGGAGCTGATTTCATCATGCTCAAAGCAGTTGAAACAGAAGACGAAGCACTTGCGAATCTGAAGGAATGCTGCGGACTGGTGATTCCCGGCGGGCCGGATATCAACCCCGAACTGTATGGAGAACAGCCAAAGGAATCAAGCCATGTCAGTGCACCGATCCGTGATATCTCTGATCCGCTGTATCTCAAGGCGGCACTGTCATTGAAGCTTCCGATCCTTGGAATCTGCCGCGGCTGCCAGCTGCTCAATGTGTATTACGGAGGAACGCTGTATCAGGATATTCTGCAAGACGCCAAAGGACATCATCTGACACATATGCAGCCGAAGGGATTCCGGAAGAAAGTACATCAGGTCAGTGTCAAACCGGACACCCTGCTGTATCGACTTGCCGGAAGGTCCATGATCGGTGTCAATACAATGCACCATCAGGGAATCCATGAAGTCGGCAAAGGACTGACCGTATCCGGAATCAGTGAAGACGGAATCGTTGAGGGAATTGAAGTTCCGGGCAGTGAATTCATCCTTGGTGTGCAGTGGCATCCGGAGCATCTGACACCGAAAGACGAAGTATCAAAGCAGCTGTTTGCAGGATTTGTAACAGAGTGCGAAAGGGGTGCGGCAAAATGAAGGGTAAATCAGGAAAGCAATTGGGCGTAGGGGATCTGATTCCATTTGCGATCGGCAACTGTGTCGGCGCAGGCATCTTTGTCTATATGGGCCTTGGTGTCAAATACACCGGGCGCTCACTTCCATTGGCACTGGTACTGGCCAATGTCGTCATGCTGTTTGCATATGCATACAACACGCTGATGGCAGGAACGTTTGCACTGAGCGGCGGTAAGTACGCCCAGGGTGCGGTGCTGCAGCCGCCGGTGATTGCCGGTGTGTATGCCATCATGAATCTCATCAAGAGTCTGGCCATTGCCGGATATGCCATTTCTGTTGTGAATTATGCATCGTATGTATTCCCGGGAATTACACCTTATACCAAGTTGATTGCCATCGGAATACAAACGCTGTTCTTTGCGCTGACCTTCAAAGGCACCAAGCTGATGTCCAAGATCAACATCATCATGGTTGGCATCCTGATGGTGGCGCTGTGCATCTTCATTGCCGTTGGTCTGCCGCAGGTAGATTTCAGTTCACTGTCACTCACCAGACCGGATTCATTCTCCGGCGGTGTCATGGGATTCCTCAGTGCAATCGCTGTCATGGGCTTTGCCTGTGAAGGAAGCACCATCATTGTTTCCTATGCGTCAGAGACCAAAAAGCCAACCAGGACAATTCCGATTGCCATTCTGATCAGCACAGCCATCATCGCTGTTATCTACTTCCTGATGTCTCTGGTCGCTGTCGGTGTTCTGCCGATTGAAGAGATTGCCGGTCAGAGCCTTGCAGTCGTCGCAAAGGAAATCTTCAGTTATCCGGTATTTGCAATCTTCATTATCTGCGGTGCATGTTTCGCCATTGCAACATCACTGTTTGGACTGATCGCTTCACTGAAATATCCGATTCTTTCCACAGTAGAAGATGGCTGGCTGCCGGAAGTGGTTGGCAGTAAGACCAAGGATGGATATCCATGGTTCATCATGCTGGTCATGTATATCGTTGCGGTTGTCCCGATCATCACTGACATGAGTCTCAACCAGATCGCATCCTATCTGCAGATTCCGTTTATGATTCTCTGCATTCTGAATAACGTTCTCTTCCTGCAGATTCCAAAGAAGTATCCGGAAGCCTGGAAAAAGAGCTTCTTCCACATGCCGATGCCGTGTCTTTATATCGTGATCGGTCTCTCCCTGCTCTGCGACGCACTGGTTGCGTTTGCACTGTTCTCTACCATTGAAGCAGGTGATCAGATCATCATTGTAGTAATGGTGCTTGTCATATTTGCCTACAGTTATTTCCGCTACAAGTCAGGTAAGGTAACAATGAAGTCCCTGGAAGAAGCCCGTCGTCAGGCACTGGACGAAATCCAGGAAACTTCTCAAGAGGGCTGACAGTCACCAGACCAGGTGAGAAGGAGAATTTCAAAAATGAATGATGCATTGCAGCTGGCCAACAGTCCAATCATGTGGTTCTTTGCCCTGCTGATCGTGGGAGCGGCGATTACTGAAGCCGTGCTCATCTTCAACCTCGCAAGGAAGTACATCCATCAGACAAACCTGCTGACCAGAGAAGAGACCATGACCTGCCTCAAGACAGGCGGCGTGGTATCTGTAGGACCTGCCCTATCTATCTTCGTCATCGCCCTCAGCATGATCTCCATGCTGGGTGCACCATTCACACTCATGCGTATTGGCATGATCGGTTCTGCAAGTACAGAACTGACTGCAGCCGGTATCGGTGCAGAAGCTGCCGGTGTCAGTCTTGGCATGGAGCCGCTGACCGGAACAGCCTTCACTGCTGCCCTGTGGACCTGTGCATTTATGAGCTGCGGCTATCTGATCTTTGTGCCATTGGTTACCCGCGGTATCGGCAAAGCACTCAACCGTGTCATTGTACCGGCAGAAGGGAAAAAGCAGTCCTGGCTTGCATGGGGACTGAGTGCACTTCTTCCATTTCTGATCTTCGTTGCATTATCCTACATCCAGGTATCCAAGAGTATGATCCATCTGATCAGCTTGCTGATTGCTGCAGTGTTGATGATCCTGCTGAATGTCCTTGCCGGGAAGCTGGATAAGAAGTGGCTGCGTCAGTGGGCAATGTGCTTCTCGGTGCTTGGCGGAATTGTTGTCGGCGGCGTGCTGAACGTGCTGCTGTAGGAGGGATAATACAATGAGTGAACAGAATCAGACTGCCGTAAACGCAGAAGAACTCTACGAGAAACAATACATCCCGAAGGTCCATCGCATTGGAACTGCAAGCATGCTGCTGATCCTGGTACTGAGTTTCGTGCCGGCAGTATACTTCTCCTTCTTCAAGGGATTGAATCCCGGTATGCAGGTCATTGCCAAAGCGGCCGCTACCATGATCGGCCTGGAAATCTTTACCTGGATCCTGGAGCCGACACTGTACTTCCCGATGCTCGGAATCACCGGTTCCTATATCAGCTTTGTTGCCGGCAATATTACCAACATGCGTGTGCCCGCCGCAACCGCTGCCCAGACGGCAGTTGATGCCAAGGTCGGAACACACAAGGCAGAATTCGCCGGTGTACTGGGAATCATCTCATCTGTTGTTGTGAACTTTATTGTGCTGATCATTGTCGTTGCCTTCGGAAGTCTGATTATCTCCGTTCTTCCCCAGGCAATTACGGACGCACTGAATTATGCACTGCCAAGCGTTTATGGCGCGTTGCTGGTGACTTTTATCGTAAGACTCAAGAGGTGAGCGTATGACACCGTATGTCGACATGCACTGCGATACCCTGATGCAGGCATGGCTGAAACACAAGAAAGATATTGATCACTTCCCCAAAGCAATGGTAGATGTGGAACGTCTTGAACAGGGGAATTCACTGGCCCAGTTCTTTGCGGTCTTCATGCCGCCGGTCACACTGAAAAAATACATGGGACCGTTCTTCCCAAAAGATGACGTCTACATTGATAAACTGCTGAAGATCTTTGAGACAACCATGCAGGAACATTCAGATACAATCGCTCCATGCCGTACATATTCAGAACTGGAAAGCAATCGCAGTGCCAAACGCATTTCTGCCATTCTGACATTGGAAGACGGCCGGGCAGTTGATTCAAAGATGGAAAAACTGGATGACTACTTCAACCGGGGAATCAGACTGATCTCACTGACCTGGAATCAGCCGAACTGTTTTGGCAATCCAAACTCCTCTGATCCTGAACTGATGCAGAAGGGTCTGACTGAGTTTGGCAAAGATGCTGTAAAGCATATGCAGGAACTCGGCATGCTGGTAGATGTATCACATCTGTCAGATGGCGGATTCAATGATGTGGCAGAACTGTGCAGCGGACCATTTGTCGCTTCGCACTCCAACTGCCGGGCATTAAGCTTCCATTCCCGGAATATGACAGATGACATGATCCGTACGCTGGCATCTCATGGCGGAGTCATGGGCGTCAACTTCGGACCGCAGTTTCTGACTGATGATCCTAAATCAAAGGAAAGCACAATCCCGCTGATTGCTGCTCAGCTGCGACACATGATTGATGTGGGCGGTGTAGAGTGGGCGGTGTAGAGTGTGCGGCAATCGGTACAGACTTTGATGGAATCAGCGGCAATCTTCAGATCGCATCTCCAAACGATATGCCCAAGCTGTTTGAATCACTGGCAGTCAGTGGATTCACTGCAGATGAGATTGAGCATATTGCCTGGAAGAATACCTGCAGGGTCATCAAAGACGTATTTCCAGAATAAATAGATATTGCCTGTACAGGTATGAGAGGGCTGTTCTTCGGAACAGCCTTTTATACGATTCGATGATATTTGATCAAGGATCATCCAATCTGTTAGTCAAATGTTAGGCTGGGTTGAATCATTGGTCTTTTTTCCCTGTTGCGCAAGAAAGCTAAAGAAAAGCTCATACGCCGCATTGTTATGCGATATATGAGCGATCGACCTAATGGTCGGGATGACGGGATTCGAACCCATGACCTCTTCGTCCCGAACGAAGCGCACTACCAAGCTGTGCAACATCCCGCTTTTCAGCATGTATGATTATAACAAATACTTTCAATAAAAGATATAGAGAATTTGAAAGGAATTTTGCAAAAAATATGGGGCTTTGTGACTACTCCGGCTGTCCGATCCAGCCTGATTCCACTTTTTCGGTGATTGGGCTGCTGCATAGATCGCAGAGTACTTCATAAGTGATTGCAGTGCCATCTGCGCCGGCTTTGAGTGCGAGCTCTGCTTCTTCGGCATTGCGGATACTTGCGGCCAGGATGAACGGCGGTTTCTCGATCCGGTCATACAGGGCGCGGGTATCTCTCAGCTGCTGCAGCATATCTGTGCCGCTGTCAGTTCCCCTGTGGATAAATGGGGAGATTGCCCAGGCACCGCTCTTGGCAGCTATATAAGCCTGCCCATAGGTGAACATGGCAGTCGCGATGCATTTGATATCTTCGTTGGCCAGGATACGGATTGCGGCCATGCCCTGTGGGGTAGAAGGAATCTTGACGCCTACCCGGTCAGAGAGTGCGCAGCATGCGTACGCAGTATCGACAATGTCCTGTGTCTCTGTACGGTTGACGGAAGTGAACATGAACAGTTCCGGATCCAGATCGAGAAGATGCTGGGTATACTCCACTTCACTCAGTCCGCTGCCGAATGACTCTGCCAGCAATGATGCGTTGGTCAGGATTCCCTTGACGCCGAGTTTCTTGGCCTGCGGCAGTACTTCCTTGATATTTGGCTGCAATGCGATAAGCAGTTCCATGATGTATACTCCTTTATCTGTCCTGCATACCATAGCAGGAAAGAGGGCAAATGAAAAGCGGCAGAGTGTGCCGCCCTTCAAGATTCAGCCCTTGATGTAATGGAATGCATTCTGGGCAGCGATTGCACCGTCATTGCATGCAGTCACGACCTGACGCAGCTGCTTGACGATACAGTCACCTGCCGCATAGATACCAGGTACAGATGTTTCCATCTTTTCGTTGACCTGTACAAAGCCGCGGGGATCCAGAATGTTCAGATCTTTCGCAAATGAGGTGGAGGCGTCAGCGCCGATGTAGGGGAAGACACCCTGGGTTTCATAGGAAGTGACTTCATCGGTATCGACATTCTTCAGTGCAATGCCGGTTACCTGATTGCCATCGCCTTCAACTCTGACCGGTACATGTTTGCGGATGACTTCCACTTTGTCGGTGGCCATCAGTTTTTCCTGTACCGCTTCATCTGCCCGGAAGACATCCCGGCGGATGACAACTCTGACAAGATCAGCGAACTGGGTCAGATAGGCAGCTTCTTCCAGTGCGGAATTGCCGCCGCCGATCACGGTGATGATCTTGTGCTTGAAGAATGCACCATCGCACACGGCACAGTAAGAGACCCCATGACCGGTATATTCTGTTTCGCCCGGGATGTTCATCTTGCGCTCGACGGTGCCGGTCGCAATGATGACAGTCCTTGCAGTCACAGAAGAGCCATCTTCCAGTTCAACCGTTTTGTGGGTATCTTCTGATTTGATGTTTTTCACATTGCCATAGAGATAGGACACATTCAGACTGGTGATCTGTTCATACATCTTCATGGCAAGGTCAGCGCCGTTGATCTTCAGAAAGCCGGGGTAGTTTTCAATCTCGAATGTTTTGACAATCTTTCCGCCCGGGGCACCTGACTCAATGATGCCGACAGAAAGACCTGCCCTTGCGGCATAGACTGCTGCAGTCATACCGGCCGGGCCGGCACCGATGATTGCGGTATCAAACTGAATATCCATGAATAACTGTTCTCCTTTTGCTCAGATCAGTGTCTGCACTGATTCAGCAGATGCGTGCTGCTGAACTGCATTGTTGAGTTCCTTCATGTGTGCCAGGTCATTGATCAGGATGACTCCGCAGAGTGCTCCTTCTTTGACATAGCCAATCCGGTACGTGTTCTGATCTGAATTTCCTGACTCTATTGTATCGTAATGGACGTTGGGATCCGAGCCCTGATCGCCTGCCGCAAACAGGGTCATGCCAAGACCGAAGAAGGTCAGTGCACCGTCAATACCGTGGTATTCCTCATTGCCACCGGCCGCATTGATTCCGGCTGTCGTTCCTTCTGCAATTGCCTGGGACCACAGGGCATAGTTGATTCCCTGATACTGGGCGCAGTCACCGCAGGCATAGAGATCTTCGATGTTGGTTTCTGCTTTGGCGTTGATGACGATCGCACGCTCAACGGTGACACCGGCATCTTTTGCCAGTTGGACATTGGCCCGAACACCGGCCGACACCAGAACGAGATCTGCGTCATAGCTGCCGGTTTCTGTCATGACTGTCATGCCTGTATCTGTTTCTTTGATTTCAGTGATTTTGACACCGGTATGAAGTTCAAGACCTTTGGCTTCAGATAATCTGGATACCAGTGCCGAGGCTTCTTCATCCAGCTGACGCGGCATCAGGCGCGGTGCTGCTTCAAGAACGGTAACACGCTTATGGCACTGCAGCAGTCCCCAGGCCGCTTCCAGGCCCAGTACACCGCCGCCAATGAGCACGGCTGTTTCGTGATCCTGCATGATGTCCTGGATTGCCTTGACATCTTCAATGGTACGGATGGTCTTGACGTGTTTGAGATCATGGCCGGGAATCGGCGGCACAAAGCAGGTGGAACCCAGTGCATAGATGCACTTGTCATAGTGCACTTCAGTTCCATCACCCAGTGTTACGTTATGGGCAGAAGGACTGATTGCCCTGATGTCTGTATTGGACTTCAGATCAATTCTGCGTTCGCTGTACCAGTTTTCCGGGTGAACCAGGATCTGGTCTGCAGAAAGATCAGCCTTGTTCAGTGACTTGGTCAGCTGCGGGCGGTAATAGGGATAGTGGGGATCTTTGGACAGGACTGTGATGGTTCCATCCGGGTCTTTGGAACGGATTGCTTCGGCTGCTGAGATACCGGCAATGCCGGCACCGAGAATGACATATGATTTGCTCATAGAGTACCTTCTTTCAAGTGATCTTTGATAATCCCATTCTAGAATCAAAACCCGAAACAGGACAAATGAAATGCCCAACCGTGATACGATAGGGATAGCGAAGTACAGGGGGAGTTATGTCAGAACTGGATCGGCTTCATTTCTGCACCATGGAATCACCTGTGGGACCACTGCGTATTGAAGAAGACGGCATGGGGATTACTGCTGTCACGTATCTTGATGCCGGTGAGCGTGTGGGAATTGCGCCCAGGGGTGCACTGCAGAAACAGGCAGTGAAAGAACTGGAACAGTATTTCAAGGGAACCAGGAAAGAATTTGATCTGCCGCTGTCCATGAAGGGAACGGAATTTCAACTGGATGACTGGACTGCACTGATGCAGATACCGTATGGGGAAACATGCAGCTATCAGGACATTGCCATTGCGATCGGTAAGCCGAACGCATGCCGGGCAGTTGGCATGGCCAATCATGTCAATCCGATTTCCATCATTGTTCCATGTCACCGGGTGATCGGAAAGAACGGCAGACCGGCAGGTTATGGCGGCGGGCTGGAAAAGCAGGCATATCTGCTTGAACTGGAGAAAAACAACAAATGAGTAAATCTCATCCCAGACATCTGAAGAAGTGGGTACTGGCAGTACTCATTGTGATTGCAGTTGCGGCGGCAGGAACCATAGGCTGGCGCCTCTATGAACGTGGCCAGACCCCGCAGGAAACTGCAGCGGCAATTACACCGACTTCAACTTCGACTCCCGAACCGACACCGGAAGTATCTTCGTTCAGTCTGTTTATGAGCGGCGACGGCCTGATTCACGGAACCGTCTGGATGGATGCCCAACAGAGTGATGGCTCATATGATTTTCACAATATCATGGAGAACATGGGGACACTGTCGCAGGGATATGATCTCGTCTATTACAACCAGGAAACAATCCTGGGCGGAACGGAACTTGGCCTGAGCGGCTATCCAACGTTCAACAGTCCGCAGGAGTTCGGCGATACGATGGTGGACCTTGGGTTCAATCTCGTCTCCACCGCAAACAATCATTCCCTTGATAAAGGAGAAACCGGCATTGACCGTTCCACCTCCTACTGGAAGAAACAGGCAGAGACCAGTCATACGGTCATGGCAGGCACATACAATTCACAGGCGGACCATGATGACTTACCGGTCTATGAAGTCAACGGCATCAGCTATTGTTTCCTGTCATGGACGTATGGCTGTAATGGCCTGGAGCCGCCGGCCGGCAAGGAATACCTGGTGAATATCTACAGCGGTCATGAAGAAGAACTGCTGAACCAGATCAGACAGGCCAAAGCCAAAGCAGATGTCGTGCTGGTTGCCATGCACTGGGGCACAGAGTATGACGATGAAGCCAATGAAGAACAGAAGACACTGGCACAGGAAATGGCAGATGCCGGTGCGACTGTGATCATTGGCTGTCATCCGCATGTCATTGAACCGATTGAGTATCTGAATAACGGTACATCCATTGTGTATTATTCCCTCGGAAATATGGTCAGTGCCCAGGATCAGCTGCCGCGGCTGATTGGCATGGTCGGCGGGATCACCATCACAAAAACAACAGTGAATGGCGAAAGCACCATATCACTGTCGGATGCCAAAGCAGATCTGATCTATACGTACTATGAACACTTCAC
This sequence comes from Solobacterium sp., assembly GCA_022486935.1. Lineage (GTDB taxonomy): Bacteria > Bacillota_I > Bacilli_A > Erysipelotrichales > Erysipelotrichaceae > Bulleidia. The sequence continues at coordinate 27,648 of JAKVJO010000014.1, forward strand.
CAACTTCAAAGTGATTCCGTTCAAGGATCTCGATGATGTCCATCTTCCGGATCATCAGGCTATCTATGATCAGTACTCAAAGAAGATCACGGAGTATGATTCTTCCATTCAGGTCGGCGGATTTGAATAAATATGCATTCATGATGAGTGCTTTGGGGAACGACTGCTCTGCAGTACATTGATAAACACCGTGATCAGGACGGCTGCTGTTACATACGGCGCCGTCTTCTTTGCCAGTGCCTTCTTGTCGTATTTTGGCAGGGCGGTAACTGTGGATCCTTCAAACTTCAGGATGGCTTCCTTGGTGCTGCGGTCTGTCTTCAGAATGGAACCCAGAAACTGCAGTGACTGATGGAAACGATGCTCATGGAGCTTGCTGAAGCGGTCTGCTCCGCCGGCCCCAAGGGAACGGAAGAAGTCCTGCACAAAGGAACGCCGCTGTGCTTCGGTGGTGCTGTTGATCCATCTGCGGAATACTTCACTGACATAGACGGATTCCGGATCGAGCTTCTCTGCGGTCTTGAAGTGATCTCCCTCAATGATCCAGCTGTTGGGATCATGCTGAAGAAAGCGTCTGGCGGTGCTGCAGACAATCTTGAACGGTTCTTTGCGGTCATAGAGAAAACCAACTACGGCATACTGCGGCCGATAGCAGATGAGCCTGGTGCGGATGGAATCATAGCGCTCTGCCTGGAAGGCAGTCGGGGAAAGACCCGGTCCATCAAAGTTGTAGATTCGGCGGATCCGGATACGTACTTCAAAGGACTGCATCACAGCCGCATACACAGCCAGTAAGCCGCCCTTGGAGTGACCGCCGACATACAGCGGGGCATCCGGGTATTCCATGGCAATACGGTGCAGGTAGTCCAGTGCCCGGTTTTCTCCCGGTGAGACTTCGTAACTGGTGCGGAAGGCATCCTGCCAGCCGACCAGCGTATCATCTGCACCGATATAGGTGACATAGACGGACCCATCCGGCAGGTGAATGGCAATGGACGCATACTGGGTGGCATTCTCATTGTCAAAGACATGTTCATAATCGGAAAGCTGCCAGTCTTTGAAGCGGAGTGAATCTCCGAATGCTTTCAGCATGTCCGGGATGGTTCCGTGTTTGACAAAGTAGCGGTCTGCACAGTCTTCCATGGTGATGGATTGAACAGAAGACGGCACCAGTCCATTCAGGTTCAGATAGATCAGCTGGGTCAATACCAGACTGTCCACATCATTAAAGGATTCTGCAGTTAAGGGATTGACTGCGTCATTGATATACTGGATAAATGTGCTCATGGAGATCCCTTCTTTCCTGTATCCATTGTATGACGAAATGAAAAAAGCTGCGGAATTCCGCAGCCAGTGTGAATCATACTTACTTTTTCTTGATGAACTTGTTGTACAGCCAGATGACCAGGACTGCACCGAGAATGCCGATGATGCAGGAACCGATGATATTGGATGCGTGGATGCCGATCAGTCCGCCGACCAGTCCGCCGACAAAGGAACCGATTACACCGAGAATCAGATTCATGATCAGATTGGAGCTATCGTTTCCGAGAATGGAATTGGCACCCCAGCCGGAGATCAGACCTACAATAATTGCGTAAATGAAACTCATGATTTTATCCTCCTCATTGCAATTTGACTACTGGTCAAACGCAAGATTATTCTAGCACAGTCCATGAGAAATACAACGGGGCGGATTCAATTATGAAAATCTTAAGATTTGTTTCAGAAATGTGATGTAAGAATATGACAAAAGTACAGATAACCGCATTGACATTGCACTTTGACCTGTTAATATAAGGTCAAGCAAACGCAGAGAAGAGAACATGCGGGTGTCAGTGAATGCTCTTAGAGAGTTCCCACACTGGTGAAAGGGAATGGGCAGTCCGATGATCCGTCACATCTTGGAGCGGCTTTCCGGAAATGGAAAGACGGCAGTGCCCGTTAGAAGCACAGGAGTTGCAGGACTCTATGAGGCTGAAGCCGTGAGACAGCAGCGAAATCAGGTGGAACCACGTTATGAAGTTGATGACGTCCCGATATGGGGGCGCTTTTTTTGTAAACAGGAGGACTTATGAGTGATATTCGAATTCCCCAGGGTATGCGGGATCTGATCCCGGAAGACTGCTGGAAGAAAGAACAGCTGAAGAACAGGATTGAAGAAGTGTTTGAGCGGTATGGCTATGCCAAGATTGAAACACCGGAGATTGAGTACTATGAAACCTACCGGACCGCATTCGGCCAGCTCCATGATGAAGAGATGTACAAGTTCTTCGATCCAAGCGGAGAAGCACTGACCCTGCGGATTGATATGACGGTTCCGATTGCCAGAGTCTGTGCAACCAGATACCTGAATGCCAGACCGCCATTCAAATTCCGCTACTGTGCAGACGTCTTCAAGGTACGGCATACCTTTGCCGGCAAGCGCAGCCAGGTGACTGACTGCGGTGTTGAACTGATCGGCGAGGATTCTGCTTCAGATCTTGAAGTGCTGAAGTGCGCACTGGAAGTGATGGGCAGTCTCGGTGTGGATTACCAGCTGGAAATCGGCAACTCGGATTTCTTCCGCAAGGCATGCCGTCAACTGAACATCAATGACCATGACATGGATATCCTGGCTGATCTGGTTGACCGCAAGGCACTGCCGGAACTCAATGAAGCTGCCGAAGCCATGGGCATCAAACAGCCGGAGTTCTTTGAAGCGCTGCCGCTCTTGAATGGTGCAGGTGCGCTGGAAGAGGCAGAGCGGATCAGCTTCTCAAAGGAACTGAGGCAGGAAGTTGAAACGTTGAAACAGCTGGATCAGCAGCTGAATGCACTGGGATATGGAAAGCATCTGCTGTTTGACTTCGGCAAGGTGCCGCATCTGAACTACTATACCGGCATCATCTTTGAAGGATATGTCAGCGGCGTCGGTGTCGGTGTCCTGTCCGGCGGCAGATATGATTCACTGCTGCAGAAATTCGGAAGAGATTTACCGGCATGCGGATTCAGCGTCAAGCTGGATTACCTGCTGGATGCGGAGGTGAACTTATGAGTCTGCAGATTGCGCTGACCAAGGGAAGATTGGAAGAGTCAGCCGTAAAGATGCTCGGCAGCTGCGGGTATGGAACAGAGAAACTTCAGAACAAGGGAAGGGCACTCGTCTTTCAGGATACGAAGAAAGACATCCGCTACTTCCTGGCCAAGGCCAATGATGTCATCACCTATGTGGAACACGGTGTCGCAGATATCGGCATTGTCGGAAAAGATACGCTGCTGGAAGGCGGCCATGATTACTACGAACTGCTGGATCTCGGCATTGGAAAATGCCGCTTCATCCTGGCAGGTCTGCCGGATCATGATCCGCTGAAGAAAGTCGGCCATCTGAGAATCGGCACCAAGTATCCCAATGTGACCAGGACCTACTTCCGGAACAAGGGACTGGATCCGGAGATCATCAAGATCGATGGTTCGGTGGAACTTGGACCGCTGCTGAATCTCTGTGATGCGATTGTGGATATTACCGAGACCGGAACTACTTTGAAAGAGAACGGGCTGATCATCTATGATGAAGTGTGTCAGATCAGCGCCAGAGTTATCGTAAACAAGGCGAGCTTCAAACTGAAGCGCGACGAAGTCATGCAGGTGATTGAAGACCTGAAGAAAGCGGGAAAAACATGCTGAAAGAAATCGACAGAAACGATCCGCAGGCACTGCGGGAATATCTCGACAGCCGGACACCGGAGATCAATGCGGATGTACTGGTCAAGGTGACGGAGATTCTGAAAGACGTGAAGGAAAACGGCGATGCGGCATGCCGGAAGTATACAAAACAGTTTGACGGTGTGGATGTGGAAGAATTCCGGGTTGGCGCAAAGGAACTCGATGAAGCGATTGCCAAATGTGATCCGGCATTCTGCGATGCGATGGAACGGGCAAAGAAGAATATTGAGTTTTTCCACAAAGCACAGATCCAGCAGTCCTATCTGCAGCAGAAAGAATACGGCATCTATCTTGGCCAGCGTGTCATTCCACTGGCGGGTGTCGGCATCTATGTACCGGGCGGCAGGGCACAGTATCCAAGCTCTGTACTGATGAATGCAATTCCGGCAAAGGTGGCAGGCGTGAAACGGATCGTCATGGTCACGCCGCCGGACAAAGAAGGACATATTCACCCGAACATTGCCTTTGCGGCAAGACTGGCCGGGGTTACCGATATCTACAAGATCGGCGGTGCCCAGGCAGTTGCGGCACTGGCGTATGGCACAGAGTCCATTCCTTCGGTTGACAAGATTGTCGGCCCTGGCAATATCTTTGTCGCAGCGGCCAAGAAACTGGTCTACGGCAAAGTGGATATCGACATGATTGCCGGTCCGTCCGAGATCCTGGTTGTGGCAGATGAAGGGGCTGATCCTATCTGTGTATCGGCAGATCTGCTGTCGCAGGCAGAACATGATCCGATGGCATCTGCGATCCTGCTGACCACTTCCAGAACACTGCTGGATCAGGTCAATGTGGAACTGCAGAAACAGACCGCAGTGCTGCCCAAGAAAGAAATCATTGAAGCCAGTCTGAGAGATTATGGAAAGTCCATTGTCTGTGACTCCATTCCGCAGTGCATTGAGTTCGCCAATGCGATTGCCCCGGAACATCTTGAACTGCAGGTCAGAGAACCGATGACCTGGCTGAACAGTGTGACCAATGCCGGCTCTGTATTCCTTGGCTATGATACCTGTGAATCGATCGGCGACTACTTCGGCGGCACCAACCATGTCCTGCCGACCGGCGGTACGGCAAGATTCTCCAGTGCCCTGGGTGTGGATGCGTTTATCAAGAAGTCTTCGTTTTTGCACTATAGCAGAGAGGCAGTGAATGCCTATGGAGAATACATCATCAAGATGGCAAAGGAAGAACACCTGGATGCCCATGCCAATGCCGCAAGAGTCAGGATGGACAACAAATGAAACAGGTGATGGAATATCAGGCGGCCAGTACAGAAGGAATCCGGCTGAATGCCAATGAGTCCTCGCTGAATCTCAGCGAAGAAATCCGCAGTGAGATCGCTTCAGCTGTCATGGGCATTGAATACAACCGCTACCCGGATGATGAAGAAACAGAACTGCTGAATGCCTACGCAGAAGTCTCAGGCATGAAAGCGGAAGAACTGCTTGCCGGCAATGGCAGTGACCAGATGCTTGGCCTTTTGATTGGCCACTATCTTGGCAAGGGAAAGACACTGCTGACCCTGGATCCGGATTTCTCCATGTATGACTACTATGCCAGTGCCTATGAGGCAGATGTCAAAAAGTATGACACCAATGATGACGGCAGCTTCGATATGGAAGACTTCATTGAATATGCCAAAGATCTCAAACCGGATATGATTCTTTTCTCCAATCCGAACAATCCGACCGGCTGGCTGGTATCACAGGAAGAACTGGAACAGCTGGCAAAGGCATTCTGCAAAATCCCGGTCATCGCGGATGAAGCGTATATTGAGTTTGCAGGGGTGCCATCCTGTGCACCGCTGGTCAGAACGTATGAAAACTTCTTTGTGACAAGAACCCTGTCCAAGGCTTACAGCATGGCCGGGGTCAGAGTCGGCTTTCTGATCGGCAATGTAAAACAGATGCGCATCCTGAAGGCATCGAAGGTTCCCTATGCACTGAGTGCAGTATCCATGGTCATTGCCAAAGTGGTGCTGAAGCATGCGGCGGAGTTTCAGACTGCCGCAAGCGCGACCATACAGCGCAGGGAAGCGATGCTTGAGAAACTTTCATCCATGGAACGGGCAGAGTTCTATCCGTCCAATACCAACTTCATCTTCGGAAGATCCGATGATAAACAGGAACTGCTGGACCTCTTTGAAGAAGCCGGTATTACCATCCGCAACTATGACAATGACAGTTTCCGTATTACCATTGGAACAGAAGCAGAAAACAAGGCAGTGCTGAAGGTGCTGCAGGAATTTGAACAGGAGGGCTGAACATGCGTACAGCAGAACTCGAACGGGATACCAACGAAACAAATGTAAAATGCACACTGAATCTGGATGGGACCGGCAAGACAACGATTGATACCGGCGTGGGCTTCTTCAACCACATGCTGACACTGATGGCATTCCATGGCGGATTTGATCTCGACCTGATTGCCAATGGCGATCTGGATGTGGATGACCACCATACCATTGAGGACTGCGGCATTACGCTGGGCAGTGCATTCAAGGAAGCACTTGGCGAC
>JAKVJO010000015.1 GCA_022486935.1 Solobacterium sp.
AGACAGAGAATGACTCTTGCGGCAGCCAGTGCCCAGACGGCAATGGTCAGATTCTTCTTTCCTTCGATGTGATAGCGCTCACGCAGTACGTAGTACAGCAGTACATAGAAGGCAGTCATGGTAATGGAAGTGATCAGCTTGCCAATGCCAAGGGAAGCCGCATGTGCTGCCAGACCCGTGGTGCATAATGCATAGGCCCGCGGGATCAGGTGGAAGGCATCGCCGCAGCCAAGGGTGACTGCCATGATGCCATAGAGTTTGAACTGTTTGATCCCATTGCAGCTGCGGATCATTTTGATACCCAGGGTAATGACGGTTGTGAGATAGACAATATCGAAGATTGTTTCAAATACAGCCTGCATAATAGATGCTCCTTTTCAGTTAATAGATGGTTCTGCGGATGATTTCGATCAGTACCTGGCAGTCTTTTTTCTGCGCCAGAAGATCTGAAACCAGCGTGCTCAATACAAAATCCAGAAAGTCAGATTCAGAAAGTGATGAACCAAAGGCATCTGCTCTGACTGATGGATCTCTGTCAAGGCTCTGTTTCATGCCGTTGGTCATGTGTTTCAGCGTTTCATCCATGACGCTTCTTGCCTGATTCTTCTTGGAACTGGTGAAACTGAGGGAATGGGCCGTAAAAAAGTGCGGATATTCGTTTGTTCCTTCCATCATGCGCTGATAGATGGAAGCTACATACTCAGCAAAGGGCAGGGGTGAATCAGAGCACTGCTCCATGTGGAAGATATCCTGCCAGACACTGCCGATTGTCTCTGTCAGCAGTGCTTCCTTGGAAGGGAAGTAGTTGTACAGCGATCCCAGCGCAACATTGCATTCTGCAGCCACACTGCGCATGGAGATACTGCCGATACCCTGTTCTGATACCATTTTCCGCAGTACATTCAGGATCTCTTCTTTTGAAGTAACTGACTTGTTGATAAACATCATCTCCAATCTGAACAATGTTCAGTATAGTCACTGCAACCAGGAAGTCAAGGAATATGAACTGTGTTCAGCAAGTGCCATATGAGCGGTATTTATCCTGAAGTGCAGTTGTCAATGATCCGTCTGTGTCTATAATAGTGTTAGCAGAAGATTTCTGTTTTTATCAGGCACTCATTGGCATCTGAATCGATCATTGAAAGCGAAGTGGGAGAAATGGATAAAGAGCAGTGCAGTCAGGCAGGAATTGACTATGATGCCGGTTTAAACCGCTTCATGGGACATCAGGACATCTATGAGAAGTATCTGCTGCTGTTTTTGAAAGATGAAAGTTACAGACAGCTCGAAGCGGCCATGAAGAAAGGCGATATCAAAGAAGCCTTTGCGGCAGGCCATTCCATGAAGGGAGTTGTCGGCAATCTTTCCATGAATGATCTGTATCAGGCAGTGATACCGTTTGTGGATGCACTGCGCGGCGAAGGAGATATGGCCAAAGCCAGAAAGCTATATCCGGCTGTCAAAAAAGAATATAAACGCGTTACGGCATTTCTGAAGACCATTGAACAGTGAATCGTTTTGAGCATGTCTCTTGCACGTTAGTCATAAATAACTATGATGAGTGCAGGAGGCATTTTATATGAAATTGCTCGCAATTGTAGGCTCATTGAGAAAACAGTCATTCAACAGACAGCTGGCAGAAACTGCCGGTACCTGTCTTGAAGTCAGCACGCTTGAGATCGCTGATCTCAATCCGATTCCAGTCTTCAACCAGGATATTGAATATCCGGCACCGGAATCTGTACGCAGGCTGCGTCAAATGGTGAAGGATGCCGATGGCATCTGGTTCTTTGAACCGGAATACAACCATGGTATGAGCGGCGTCATGAAGAACGCGATTGACTGGCTCAGCCGGCCGATCAGTGCAGCAGAGAAACAGGTGCTTGCCAACAAACCATGTGCCATTTCCGGTATCACCATGGGCATGGATGGAACGGCAATCGCCCAGGAACAGTTAGTCTGTCTGTTATCTTTCCTTGATATGAAGGTTATGAATCAGCCAAGGCTCACGATTCCAAATGCGCTGTCGCAGGCCGAAGGCAGTCAGCTGAAACTGAACGCATCACTGCCGTTCGTACAGTCACAGGCAAAGGCATTTGAACAGTTTGTCCTCAATACCAAAAAAGCAGCGGAATAATCCGCTGTTTTCTGATCCTTCATCAATTGGCAAATACCGGTATCAGAAGATCTGATGGACTGTGCAGGGACACGATCTCATTGAGCGTCTTCATGAAGGTTTCCGCAAACTGATCCACTGCAGTATTCAGGTTGGATCCAACGGTTGTCAATCCACTCTGCGGAATCGTTTCACTGCGATCTTTCGGGTTGTTGACACTGGGTGCTTTCAGTGTATACACCAGGGCATTGATCTGATCCTGGTTCAGCTGATCCGGTGTCACATTGTAGTAATAGAGTGAAGCGGACTTCAGACCGTAGTTGCCGTTGCCGTAATAGGCAATATTGATATAGAGTTCAAGGATTTCATTCTTGGTATAGTTGGATTCCAGATCGTGTACGACAAACAGTTCGGCTGCCTTGCGGTCCAGTGTCTTGCCAAAGTCGAAGTACAGGTTTTTGGCCAGCTGCTGATCAATCGTACTGCCGCCCTGTACATAAGAACCTGCTTTGATGTCGTTGAAGACAGCCCGTACCAGAGCGATCGGATCCACTCCGGCATGCAGATAGAAACGCCGGTCTTCACTGTGAAGCAGTGATTTCTGATAGGCCAGCGGGACTTCATCCAGGGTGATATAGTCACTGCGGGACTGGATTTCCGCTACTTTATCACTCAGGCTGCATTGTTCAACCGCATCCTGATACATCCGGTATCCTCTCATCAACGTCGGAAATGAGGCAATGCCCAGTCCAATGATGATCACGGCCAGAATGCCGGCCATCCATTTCAAGATTTTTTTCATATCTGTTCCCTCCTGATGCAATACCAGTATCATTCCAAATACTGACCGGATCCATCGAACAGCCATACAGGAGACTTACATTTCTGTCACGATCCCAAAAAGAGAGGCTGGTTGCGGTATGATAATTGCAGAGAACCGGAGGGACTATGACCTATAAAATACTGGTAGTGGAAGATGATGCGGTGATTTCCACCCAACTTCAGAAGCAGCTGAAGGAGTGGGGATACGAAACAGGCGGGATCACTGACTTCCAGAATGTGACAGAAGAATTTCAGGCGTTCATGCCATCCCTGGTGCTGCTGGATATCAAACTGCCGTTTTTCAATGGCTATCACTGGTGTTCGGAAATCCGTAAGATTTCGCATGTGCCGGTCATCTTTGTGTCGAGTGCGTCCGATAATATGAATATCATCATGGCCATGAACATGGGCGGCGATGACTTTATTTCCAAGCCGTTTGACATGAATGTACTGGTTGCCAAGATCCAGGCGATTTTGAGAAGAACCTATGACATGGCGTCGGCCAGCAGTTTTCTGGAATACAAGGGGCTGACTTTGAACACGGATGATTATTCGGTGTCCTATCAATCCAACAAAGCCGATCTGACCAAGAATGAATACCGGATTCTGAAGATCCTGATGGAGAATCAGGGAAGGGTGATCAGCCGGGACCAGCTGATGCAGCGGCTGTGGGATACCAATGAATTTATTGATGACAATACACTGACGGTCAATATCACAAGACTTCGCAAGACACTGGAGTCACTGGGACTGACGGACTTCATCATTACCAGAAAGGGATCCGGCTACCAGATATGAGAAAAAAGTATCTGCAGGATCATCTCAAAAGCATTCTCTTTGCCCTTTGTACAGTTGGGCTGTTTGTGCTGATCTGCTGCCTGTATGAACAGCTGATTCCGCCGGTGATCTATGCATCGGTGATCCTGATTGTGGTTGGCAGTGCAGTTCTATGGGCAGGCTATCCGCGGTATGAGGCACGGATGAAATACATTGCCGAACTGACTGGCTGCAGCGACCCGGAAGGATGCGCAGATCATCTTCCGACGCCGGCCAGCTGTGAAATTGAAATGTACCAGGAACTGCTGAAGTCCATGGGATCTTCCTATCGGGAATATGTTTCTCTCGAAGACGAGAAGTACCGCGACCGCAGCGATTACTTTGCCATGTGGGCACACCAGATCAAGACGCCGATTGCGGCCATGCACCTGCTGATCGATGATCAGGATATGCCGGAAGAAAAGGATCAGCTGTTTCGGATTGAGGAGTATGTCTCCATGGTCATGCATTACCTGAAGACCGATGATATCTCCAAAGACTTTGTACTGAGATCCTATTCCCTGGATCAGATCCTGGAAGAGGCGATCCGTCATTACAGCAGTCTGTTTATCCGGAAGAAGCTGAAGCTGAATTATGAACATACCAACCTGCAGGTGGTTACAGATGAAAAGTGGCTGTTGTTTGTGGTGGAACAGATTCTGTCCAACTCCTTGAAATATACCAGTGCAGGCAGTGTCACCATCAAGGCAGAACACGGCAGTCTGATCATTTCAGATACCGGCTGCGGCATTGCCTCAGAAGATCTGCCGCGGATGTTTGACAAAGGCTATACCGGCTATAACGGACGGATGGACAAACGCTCGACCGGTCTTGGACTGTATCTCTGCAAGAAGGTGCTTGACCAGCTCGGCCACAGCATCCATATTGAATCCTCTGCCGGTAAGGGCACCAGTGTGATCATCGGTCTCAACCTTTCAGAACAGTAAGCATCTGTAAGAATAATCGATGGCATGCCAGACGGATCGCTTCTATTCTGAATGAGTCAGGGAGGAACTGATATGGAACTGTTACAGGTAAATAATCTGCGCAAAGTATATGTAAGCAGATTCGGCACCAACCGGGTTCAGGCATTGAGCAATGTATCATTCTCAGTCGAGCAGGGAGAGTATCTTGCCATCATGGGCGAAAGCGGATCCGGCAAGACCACACTGCTGAATATTCTCGCATCACTGGATAAACCGACTTCCGGTACCGTGATGCTCAACGGAACGGATACGACAAAGATCGGCGAGAAGGAGATCTCAAAATTCCGCCGGGATAACCTCGGCTTTGTATTCCAGGACTTCAATCTGCTGGATACTTTCTCGATCCGTGACAACATCTTCCTGCCGCTTGTACTGCAGGGAAAAGATGTCAAAGAGATGGAAGAACGCATGCGGCCGATCGTCAAACGGCTGGAGATTGACGGGATTCTCGACAAGTTTCCCTATGAGGTATCAGGCGGCCAGAAACAGCGTACGGCAGTTGCCCGGGCACTGATCACCAATCCGCAGCTGGTACTGGCAGATGAGCCGACCGGTGCACTGGATTCCCGTGCATCCGAGCATATCCTGAAGATCTTTGAAGAGATCAACCGTGACGGTCAGACCATCATCATGGTCACCCACAGCGCCAGAGCTGCCAGTCACGCTTCCCGTGTGCTCTTCATCAAAGACGGAGAAGTATATCATCAGCTGTACCGTGCTTCCATGAAGGAAGACGACCTGTATGAACGCATCCAGTCAACGCTGACTGTCATCGCAAGGGGCGGCGAACTCCATGCGTAGACTGCGTCTGTACTTCCGCCTTGCCTGGACCAACATCAAGGCGAACTACCGTCTGTATGTACCGTATCTTCTGGCCAGTACCGGCATGGTCATGATGTTCTACATCATCCTCATGCTGGCGAAAGATCCATCCATCAATATGGGATATCTTTCGGCAGTGCTGTCCTTTGGTTCCATGGTGGTCGGCCTGTTTGCGGTAGCCTTCATTCTGTACATCAACAGTTTTCTGATGAAACAGAGGACCAGGGAATTCGGTCTCTATAACATCCTCGGCATGGAGAAACCGCAGATAGCCTGCATTGTCCTGGCTGAAGCACTCTTATCCTATCTGATTGCCATGGCCGGCGGTATTGTGCTTGGCACCTTGTTTTCCAAACTGGTCCAGTTATTGCTGCTGCGGCTGATCCGCTTTGGCGGCGATATCGTCATGACACTGAATGCCAGTGCGGCATTGGATACGATGCTGTTATTCGGCATCATCTACTTCCTGGCGTTTCTTTCCACACTGAACAAAGTCAGAAAGTCCAGGCCGGTGGATATGCTGACAAGTGCTTCGGCCGGTGAGCAGGAGCCCAAAGCAAAGTGGATCATGTCCATCATCGGATTACTGACACTTCTGGCCGGGTATTTCCTGTCACAGTATGTACAGAGTCCGGTGGAAGCGTTTCTCTGGTTCTTCATTGCCGTGGCACTGGTCATGGTCGGTACGTACTGTCTGTTTACAACCGGTTCTATTGCTGTTCTGAAACTGATGCAGAAGAACAAACAGTTCTACTACAAAAAGAATCACTTCATCAATGTGTCAGGGATGATGTACCGCATGCAGCAGAATGCCAAAGGGCTTGCCCAGATCTGTATCCTGTCATGCATGGTGCTGGTTACGATCTCCATGACAGTATCACTCTATGCCGGGGTTGAAGGTATGCTGAAACAGCGCCATGGCAGGGAAATGGACATTACTTACTATGTCAGTTCCTCTTCCCAGGCGGATTCTGTAAGAAGTGAGATCCTGAGTCAGGCTGGAAATCCCATCGAGAATGAACTTCATTATTACAGCGCCAAGGAACAGCTGCAGGGTGATAACGGTATCTATACCTGGATCAGCGATCAGTCCAATGGACTCGACAGCTGGAATACCGTGCTGTTTATCTACAGCATTGATGACTACAATACGATCGCAGATCAAAATGTAACCCTGCAGGACAATGAGATCCTGCTGTACTCCAGCCGGGATGATAATCCTGATACACTGCAGATTGGAACCCATTCCTATCAGATCAAAGAACTGCTGAAGAGCTATCCAGCAGAACTTGGCAGCCAGCTGTATTCTTCTGATTCTGTCCGTGTGCTGTATGCCTACTGCAATGATCCATTTGCCATGGCATCACAAGTGGAAGGTACAGACAGTCCGGTGCTTGCCTATACGGAACGATTTGATACCACACTGTCTGATGAGGATCAGTCCAGACTCTGCAATTCATTCAACACAGAATTATTCGGCGGAACCGAGCTGGATGGCCATGCGGAATGCATTGCCAATGACCGGACAGACTTCTATCAGATGGCCGGATCATATCTCTTTATCGGGATCTTCCTGGGCGGTATCTTCCTGATTGCCACCGTGCTGATCATCTACTACAAGCAGGTATCCGAAGGCTATGAAGACCGTCACCGCTACCGGATTCTGCAGCAGGTTGGCCTCAGCCGTCAGGAAGTGCGCAAGTCCATCAATTCCCAGGTGCTAACAGTATTTTTCTTACCGCTGGTAGTGGCACTGCTGCATATCCTGTTTGCCTTCCATATGGTCTATGAACTGATGGGCGCCTTCGGACTGAGTGATTCTGCACTGTTCTTCAAGTGCATGTTTCTGACAGCTGCAGTATTCGCACTGATCTATGCACTGGTCTACTGGATTACCTCCAGAGTCTATTACCACATCATTGAACAGCCATCCGCAAACTGAATTCAATGAAAGAAACAGCAGAGATGCTGTTTCTTCCTGTATAAACAGACTAAGATTGTCCTATATGAAAGCAGATCATGAAATCCTGAGAGTCGGTATGGAACAGGTCCTGAACAGGGGCACCGGAACGATTCTCAAAGCAGACAGCCATGGCCAGCTGGTACATGATTCCATCAGTGATGCCTGGATGATTGATATTGACGATACCGGACTGGGCATACAGTGGATGGATGCGTACATTCCAAAGGACTGCCACCTGATCCAGACGCTTTCAGAGCCATTGATGCAGTATGCCCATACTGCATTTCAACTGGATGAAATCCTGATCTGCCATCAGGCAGTGCTGCAGCAGCCATTGCCGCAGCGATCAGCTTCATTGACAATCTGCCCGGCAGATCTCAAAGACATTCCAATGATTGAATCGGTTTATGACAAAGTCAGCGATGCGGAACTGAGGCTGATCCTTCAAAGAGGCAATCTGTTCATTGGCTATGATACGGATGGACACCCGGTTGGCTTTGTCGGCCAGCATCTGGAAGGAAGCCTCGGATTGCTTGAGGTGCTTCCTTCCTGCCGGCGTCATGGCTATGGGGCGCAGCTGGAAGGATTCATGCTGGAATGGATGAAGGATCAGAATCTGATTCCGTTCTGCCAGGTGGAAACCGGCAACGAGAAATCACTTGCACTGCAGCAGAAACTTGGAATGACAGTCTCAAGCGGGCTGGTGTACTGGCTGTACCGCGGAACAGATTGACAGAATCAAGATCTGGTGGATCAATTGAAACCGGATCTGCAGAACGAAAGACAAGACTGTTTTGAAAGAGACAAACAGCGTATATCCATGTTGGAGGTACAGACATGGAACATACGCTTTTTCAATGGATGGAATGTGCTGAACAGGACAATGAAGTACAGCAGCTCCTGAACTGCTTTGATCAGAAACAGACAGGACTGGTACTGACAGGATCTCAATGCATGGAACTGATCGAATGCCATCGCGAAACGCTGCGGGAATATGGAAGGATTGAATTCAATCAGGGGATTCTTCCGGACCTGATCCAGACATTCATTGATTCCCCGTATCTGGAAGAAGACACACTTCTGGATCAGCTGGAGCAGCTGCAGGAACTGTTCTTCTTTGCCAAGAATCAGTGCCATGACCATATCGATGATCAGGTTCTTCTGGACTGGATGCGTGACTGTTTTGATCATGAAGCTGCAGGCTCAGTGGAACTGGTATATGCACAACTGATGCAGTCGCTGGAAGAAGACCGCTGATGGAGATCATCAGCAGGTATTCATCTCTGCAGATACTGCAGCTGAAGAGGCTGTTTCAGAAACTGATGGCAGCTTCTGTCAATAGTCTCAGCAGTTCTGTCTCTGTGGAACAGGCGGAAGTCCTCATGCAGTCTATGGTGGAAGTGCTGCGGCATGGTACAGATCTGCCGCTGACTCAGATTGATGCAGATCAATATGAGACGGTATATCAAGCAGGATTCTCCAGGATTGCCATGACAGTTCAAACAGTCAGAAGCGTCTATGAACAGCTGCAGGATTCACTGCCGCCGATCCGCAGTCTGTCCATGATGGTTTCCCTGAACAGTTTTGAGCAAAGCTGGAAGTACTACATGCCGGAACGCAATGCAATGGAATATCCGTGTGTCGTAGATTATCAGTTGGCCTGCAGTGTGGATGCCAGTCTGAACGGGGCAGATTATGCATTGTGCTATCTCAAAGGGATGCGGCTGGAAAACAGGTTTCTGAGGCGCTTTGAAACTTCAAAGATGACTTCTCTATTGAATGTCTACTGCAGGGGATGGCAGTCGCTTCCCATCAATCTCTATGAACCGGTTGCAGTCAATGCGCTCGGCAGGGCAGCTGCCGGTGTTTCTGCCTTTGATCTGAAGGTGACAAAATCAAATCTTCAGAAGATCACCCAAACCGTTTCGGATCTGACAGAACAGGAAGTTTGCAACGATCTGATTCATGCGGCAGACGTTCTGCAGGAAGAACTGCACCTTGACCAGGATGAGCACAAATATCTGAAGCAGATCTGTATTCCGCTTGCCGCAAGGATCCATTCGGTACGTGATTTCGGCAGTTTGAATCATATCTTCCTGACGTTCTGACGGACGGTCATAAAAATAGTACATAAACTTTATAGGAGTTATTCAATAACTCTTTACAAAGTAGACAGAAACATATAAACTTCGTGTATCAACGGAGGAATAGATACACATATGAACAGACTGGTAATCGCGGATTCATCCTGTGATCTTGGCAGCACACCCGGAAGTCTTCAGGTCGTACCGCTGACCATCTCACTTGGTACAGACAGCTTTGTCGATGACAGCAATCTGAACCTGGGTGATCTTCTGAACACCATGAAAGAATACAAGGGTAAATCTTCAACAGCCTGCCCGAGTGTACAGGCCTGGATGAGTGCTTTCCTGCATGCGGATGAAGTGTTTGTAGTCACGATGACATCTGTGCTTTCAGGCACCTACAACTCTGCCCGGGTGGCCAGTGAAATGTGCGCCCAGGAATTTCCGGATAAAAAGATTGCCCTGTTTGATACACTTTCTACCGGACCGGAGATGGTACTTCTGATTGAACAGATCCAGAAATGGATCAGTGAGCAGGTATCCTTTGAAGAGATCAAGACAAAAGCGGAGGCATATATGAAGAGCACCCATCTTCTGTTTACGCTGAAGTCACTACATAATCTGGCCGCAAATGGCCGGGTATCCAAGCTGATTGCGTCTGCCTTTGATGTATTGGGCATGCGGATGCTGGCAATTGCCAGTCCGGAAGGCACCATCAAACCGCTGTTTCAGTGCCGCGGTGACCGCCGTGCACTGGAAAAGATGATGGATCATCTGAAAGCCGAAGGCTACTGCGGCGGCAAGGTGCGGATCAGCCATGTTCTGAACGCGGAGGGTGCGGAGAAACTGAAGGCACATATCATCGGCATGTGGCCGACTGCAGATGTCAAAGTGTATCCGACCACTGGACTGTGCTCCTATTATGCAGAGCAGGGCGGACTGCTGGTTGGGTTTGAAACCAATCTGCACTGATCGCTATCTGACAGTGTTTCTGTGAATTGGGTTATACTTGGAATGCGGGAAAACCCGCATTCATTTTATTGATAGAAGGAGTTATAGATGATTGATCAGAATATACTTGAAGCCTGCGGCAATACACCATTGGTAAAACTGAACCGGATGACAGGTCCTGATGATGCCACAGTGCTGGTAAAATACGAAGCCATGAATGTCGGCGGTTCCATCAAAACAAGAACGGCGCTGAAGATGATTGAATCAGCAGAACAGTCCGGTGCATTGAAGAAAGATTCCATCATTGTGGAGCCGACTTCCGGCAACCAGGGAATCGGTCTGGCACTGGTCGGGGCAGTCAAGGGATATCAGGTATTGATCATTATGCCGGATTCCGTCAGTGAAGAACGCAGAAAACTGATTCAGCAGTATGGCGCTGAACTGAAACTGATCCATGATGAAGGCAATATCGGAAACTGTATCAAAGAATGCATGGCTGCAGCCAGACAGCTGGCAGAAGATCCGCATTACTTCATGCCAAACCAGTTTGTCAATGAAGCCAATGTACAGGCACAGTATGAAACAACCGGCCAGGAAATCCTGAAGCAGGTCAATGGACCGATTGATGCGTTCTGTTCCGGTATCGGAACAGGCGGAACGATTACCGGCATCGGCCATGCGCTGAAAGAAGCCAATCCGGATATCCTGATTGTGGCAGCCGAGCCTGAACACGCAGCGATCCTGTCCGGCGGTACCGTCGGGGATCATATCCAGATGGGGATCGGCGACGGTGTCATTCCGGATATCCTGGATCAGAAGGTATACAGCCGGATTGAAATCGTCACTGATGAAGAAGCACTCAAAACCAGTCAGCGTCTTGCAAAAGAAGAAGGGCTGCTGTGCGGTATCTCCAGCGGCACCAACGTCACCGTTGCCCTCAGGCTGGCGAAAGAACTTGGAGCGGGAAGAACCATTGTAACGATTCTGCCGGATACCGGTGAGCGCTACTTCAGTACGCCGCTGTTTGACTGATGGAACAGCAGGAAGACAGCCGGATATTCAAGGCCGGTGAGATTGTGAAACACTTCAAACGGGAAACAGCTGATCAATCGACGCCAGCCTATCTCTATCAGATTGTCGGGATTGCAGAAGACACCGAAAGCGGAAATCAGCTGATGATCTATCGTGCACTGTACGGAGAAAAGGGGTTGTTTGCAAGACCGCTTCAAATGTTCCTGTCTGAAACGGATCATGCAAAGTATCCAGAGATTGTCCAGAAGTACCGCTTTGAACATGTGAACCCCGCAGAACTCAAAAACCGGAATATCTTTTGATTTGAAGCGCACTGTAGTAGAATAAAAAGGCTTTTTGGTGAAAGCCATTTGCAGATTGGAATACACACATGAGTGAAGAAAAAACTCCGGAACAGAATTCCGGAGAGAACCAGGAAGAATCAAAACAGGGGAAGAGCCACAGCAACGTATTCCAGACAGTCATCTTTGTGATTTTGATTGTCTGTGTTTTTCTGCTGATCTTCTGGCTGATCTGGTGCATGCTGAACAAGATGTTTCCGGAACTGCTGAGTCTTCTGGCAAGCGGAAATCAGCAGGCAATCAGTGACTACATTGCCCATATGGGTGCCTGGAAAGGCATGCTGATGGTATATGCAATCAGTATCCTGCAGGTTGTATCCATCTTTATCCCGGGCATTGTCATCCAGCTGTCTGCCGGACTGGTGTTTCCCTGGTACATTGCGTTTATACTGTGCTACCTGGGATTTGTAACCGGCAATGTGCTGGTGTTCTTTGTCGCAAGAAGACTTGGCAACCGGGTGCTGAACAAACTGCCGATCAATACCAGGATGCAGTGGCTCAAAGACAATACCGATCCGCTGAAGATGGTATTCTACTTTGGCCTTGCATGCCTTGTGCCGGGAGTGCCGAACGGCGTCATTCCCTATGCGGCTGCGACAACGTCCATTCACGGTAAGGGATTTGCCCTGGCAATTCTCTGCTCAAGCTGGGTTCAGATTCTGTCCAACTGTGTTGCCGGTCACTTCCTGATCCGTGCGCAGTACCTGTATACCGCATGTTCCTTCATTGTCCAGATCATCATCATTGTCCTGGTTGCACTGAAGCGCAACTACTTCATTGACAAGATTACCAATTACAGCAAGAAAGCCTGAAATCAGGCTTTTTATTAGGTTTCAAAGAGGAGTCATGTTACCATAAAGCAGTAAAGGAGAATTTTCAAACAATGAAATTGGCTATCACTTACGAAAACGGCGAAGTATTCCAGCACTTTGGAAAGACGGAGCAGTTCAAGGTCTATGACATCGAAGACAACGAGATCAAGAGCGCTGAAGTCGTCAATGTACCGGAAGGTGTCGGACATGGCGCACTGGCAGGATTCCTTCAGGAACTTGGCGTGACTGTTCTGATCTGCGGCGGACTTGGACTTGGTGCACAGAACTTCCTCAATGATGCAGGCATTATGGTTTGCGGCGGTGCAGAAGGCAATGCCGATGATGCTGCCCAGGATTATGTCAGGGGAGAACTGTCCTATGACCCGCAGGCTGCTGAACATCATGGCCCATGCGGACACTGCCACGATCATCAGGCATAAGCAGTTGAAAAGAAGCTCCGGCTTCTTTTTTTGAGCTCTGACGATCAAACTGTGAGTATTCTGGTGATGTCGCGAATTGCAGGAAACCGGAGTAAAAAAGACTGCTATCTGAATTTTCCATGAACTTATTCAAATAATGATTGCAAGTGCATATTTGAACATCTTACAATGGAAACTGTAAAGTAATGACCAGCTTTGGGAAAGCGAGGAATCAATATGGAAGATCAACGCGAATTAATTCTGGATGAAGCGACCAGACAGTTTCAGGAAAAGGGACTGAAGTTCACCATGCAGGATCTGGCAAGTGACATGCACATTGCCAAGAAGACGGTATATCATCTCTTTCCATCCAAGGAAGAGCTTCTGATTGCCCTGGTAGAAAATGGATTCCAGAAAATCCATGAAGAGAAAGCCAGACTGATGGCATCAGATCTGCCCATTGAGGAGAAGATCAGAAGAGTCATCATTGCATTCCCTGACCAGTACCGGATGATTGACTTCCGCAGACTGGATGAACTGGATGAGAAGTATCCGACGGTTGCGGCCTGTGTCAGAAAGAATCTTGCCGGCAACTGGGAACCGACCATTAAACTGATCCGTCAGGGTATCGTGGAAGGAAAGATCCGCAACATCAATATCCCGATTCTGGAAATGATGCTGACATCAAGTTTCGAGGAATTCCTCTCGACGGATGATCTGATGGAAGCTGGCATCTCTTATCATGAGGCGTTGATATCCATGATGGATATCATCATGTCCGGCCTGATCAAGAACGATGGCTGAGATTTCTCTGCGGAAGATTGATCAGAGTAACGGATATGACTGCTTCAGCCTGAAACTGACGGAAGAACAGAAACTGTTTGTCTCTGATCCAGTCAGGAGTCTTGCCCAGGCATATCTCTTCAAAGATCAATGTACACCGTTTGGAATCTATGATGGCTCTAAAATGGTTGGCTACCTGCTGGTGATCTATGATCCGGATGAATCAGAATACAATCTCTGGCATGTGATGATCGACAGGGATTACCAGAATCATGGCTATGGAACTGCAGCAGTTAAGCAGGCCATTGCGTATGCAGAGACAAAGCCATTTGGCAGAGCCGACAAACTGTCATTGACCTGTGACAGTAGGAACGTGCATGCATACAGCATGTATCTGAAACTTGGTTTTCTGCCGACCGGGCGGATGTCTGATGAAGAAACAGAACTGGCAATTGCAATCTAGAACAGGAGAAGATAGTTAAATGAGTGAATTGACATGGCATGTAAACGGATTGTTTGGTGACGACAAGGTAGTAAAGGAAGGGACAGTGGAATCTCTGAACGGTTCCATTCCAATTGTCTGTGACCTGCCGGAGCATACCAAACTGACAGATGTCAGGGCTGAACTGCCGATTGCCGTAACAGATCATGAGAAGATCTTCATGAACGGCTACCAGACCTGGACCTACTGCCCGGAGTATACCAGGTATGACAAGATCCGCGGCCTGCATGGTGTTCCCAAAAACATCATCAAACAGTATTCCTTTGACCGCTATGGAGATTATCATTTTGTGCCGTATCTGAATAAGGCGGGTATCCTGCATGGCGAATCCTGGTGCTATTTCCGTCTTGGCACGAAGTTCAGACTGTATGCATCACTGGATGAACGCCCGGGCTATACACTGTTTACCTATGATGCATCACTTGGCTATCTTTATCTGAAGCGTGACTGCACTGATGTTACAGTATCCGGCAGCTTCCATGCATTTGACCTGTTCTATGCAGAGGGGACGGAAGAAGAAGTATTCAATGCCTGGTTTGAGGCAATGAAGATCAAACCGAGAACTTCTGAAAAATTGAAGGGATACTCCAGCTGGTACAACCGCTACCAGAAGATCGACGAAGCATCCATGAAGAAGGATCTGGAAGGCTGCAAGTCCATCTTCCAGCCGGGCGATCTGTTCCAGATTGATGATGGCTTTGAACCGTTTGTCGGCGACTGGCTGAAACCGGATGAGAAGAAATTTCCGAACGGGCTGAAGCCAATTGCAGAAGACATCCACAATGCGGGATTCAAGGCAGGACTCTGGCTGGCACCGTTTGCGGCAGAAGAAAAATCAGAACTGTTTAAGAACCATCCGGACTGGCTGCTGAAGGTCAATGGCAAGCCATGGAAGTGCGGCTGCAACTGGACCGGTTTCTATGCCCTTGATATTGATAACAAAGAAGTGCAGGACTATCTCACAGAAGTATTTCATCAGGTCTTTGATGAATGGAAGTTTGATCTTGTCAAACTGGACTTCCTGTATGCGGCTGCTCCGTTTGGAACAGATACAGAAAGCCGGGCAGGCAGGATGTACCGGGCAATGGAATTCCTAAGAAAGCTGTGTGGAGACCATCCGATTCTTGGCTGTGGAGTACCGGTCATGCCGGCATTCGGTCTAGTGGAATACTGCCGGATCAGTTGCGATGTAACACTGGATTATGATGACTCCATGATCATGAGACGGATGCACCGTGAGCGCAGTTCCACCCATCAGGCACTTGGCAACATCATCTCCAGACGTGAACTGAATCAGCGCGCCTGGATCAGTGATCCGGATGTATTCTTCCTGAGAAAGAAGAACTGCAAACTGACTGCTGAGCAGAAACAGACACTGGCTGAAACGGATGCATTGCTGGGCGGTGTGTTCCTGACTTCCGATGATCCGGGTGCTTATACGGACAGCATGAAAGAACAGTACAAGCACTTCAGGCACCTTACCGAAGCAACAGACGTACATGTCCGCGATACGGACGGCGGCACCGTCATCCAGTATCATCTGGATGATGAAGATCATCAGCTTCTCATCTGAAAGATCCTTCGGGATCTTTTTTGTATTATGATGTAGTCAGAAGTTATTAAAGGAGATTTGATATCATGGAACGCAAAATAACAGAAGCAGGCGAACTGCTGGACTCGGAAGGGAAACTGATTGAAACCGGCTATGCGACTTCGCTGATCAGACGCTATGACCGTAACAGAATCAAGGCAAATCCCCTGCGGATCAAGGAATGGGATTACTATCTGATCACCAATTCAAGATATGGACTGGCACTGACAATTGATGACAATTCATACATGGGACTGATGAGTGTTTCATTCCTGGATTTTTCACGCCGACAGGAAACAACCAAAAGTGAGATCGTGCCATTTACCATGGGAAAGATCAAACTGCCGGATACCTCAGTCAAAGGCAATGCAATCTTCCGCAATGCAAAGATCCAGATTGCTTTCTATAATGACGGCAATGAACGCAGACTGTGCTGCACTTATCCTGACTTCAAGGACGGTAAAACACTGAAGGCTGATATCAAACTGTCAGGTGTACCGAAGGACTCCATGGTTATCGTGACACCATTCAAGGAAGATCCGCATGCGTTCTACTACAACCAGAAGATCAACTGTCTGCGTGCATCCGGAAGTTTCTCCATTGGCGAAGACAGATATGAATTCAAGCCTTCTGACGCCTCTGGATGTCTGGACTGGGGCAGGGGTGTATGGACTTATAAAAACACCTGGTACTGGTCCAATGTTTCAGGTCTAGTGAACGGGCATCGATTCGGCTGGAATCTTGGATATGGGTTCGGCAATACGGAAGCGGCCAGTGAGAATATGCTGTTCTATGACGGTGCAGCCCATAAACTCGATCGAGTCTCATTCCATATACAGACTGATGCGGCTGGACATGAGCAGTACATGAGACCGTGGCTTCTGATTTCCAATGAAGAGCGTCTGCACTTGACATTCAATCCGATCCTGGACCGCAAGGCAGATACCAATGCAGGGATCATTGAATCGGATCAGCATCAGGTGTTTGGAACCTTCTCCGGAAGTGTGACACTGGATGATGGCAAAGTACTCTGGATCAAAGATCTGCTTGGCTTTGCAGAGAAAGTCACAAACCGCTGGTGAGCATATTCGTTGTTATGATCTGAAGAGCAACGTATGATCACAGCAGGAGATACGATATGAAGAAGATTGCAGTGGTATATTTCACCGGTACCGGCAATACGCAGGAACTGGCAGAACAGGTAGAAGCAGGCGCAAAGTCCAAAGGCGCAGAAACAGAACTTCTGTTTTCAGATGAACTGGATACGGAACGCATTGATTCCTATGACGGCATTGCCTTTGGCTGTCCGGCATCCGGTACGGAACAGCTGAATGGGATGTTCTACGGCAGTTATGATCATTATCGCCCATATCTCAAAGGCAAGCGGGTTGTCCTGTTTGGTTCCTGGGGCTGGGGCGGCGGCAAGTATATGAACGAATGGAAAGTACAGGCAAGAGGCGATGGAATGATCCTCGCTGCGGATCCTGTCACCTGTAAAAAGAAGCCGGATGAAGCCGCGCTGCAGGCATGTTTCAAGTTGGGTGAGATACTGGCATCCTGAATCAGGCAGACTGCTGGAAACGGCAGTCTTTTGATTTGCTTCTTTTCAGGTACAGCAATACCGGTTATAATCACAACCGGAGGAACTGATGGGAAAAGTTTATAATTCTGACGTATTCTACTATGTAGCAGTGGTTGGGTTCCTGGCATATGCCGTATATTATCTCTATGGCATCAGCAAGTATTTCCTCAAGGCACAGAAGATCTGGAAGGAATATGGAACAGCCCACGCTAAACAGAATCTGAGAAAAGAAAACCAGTATCACTGGTGGCTGGCAATTCTGCTGGCATTTGTCGTTTATTGTTTCTATTCGTGTGCAACGATTCCCAGCACTGCCAATCAGGCAGAGTGGTTCCGGCTGGCATTTGCATTCGTCGGACTGATCCTGCTTGGGCAGGCAATGACCGCAGTCGTCAAACGCCGTGTTATGTGTTCTGATGATGGATTTGTTTATGAAGACTTTGCCGGCAGATGGCAGAGCATCATCAACATGCAGCCGCAGCGGAAGGGACTTGTCATGGCAGTGGATCTGATGGTCACCAACGGAAAGCACTACACGGTTCCAAGGGGAATCGGTCTGGTGCTGCATGATGCACAGCTGGCGTTCAAAGATCGGAAGAAGAAGGAGAAATAATTTTATGGCGGGAGCTCGTAACGGACAGCAGACTGCAGCCGCTGCAGTCATTCAGAAATTCAAACGCCGCCGTGCTTATGATGAAGCTACGGCAATCGGATATGATGTGCTGAAAGACATCAAACTCACCACACCGGTTCTGGCCTATACCATCTCAAATCTGATGGATGAAAAGGTGGTCGTCCGCACTGCAGATGAACGTTATTATTTTTCCCAGGCAGGGTATAAGAAACTGGAAAAAAAGGTTTACTCAGGATACAGTCTTTTATTCCTGATCCCGATTGTGGGAATTATCATATTTCTGCTTTTGCAGCGGATCTTCGGCTGATTCCATGCGGGTTTATCCCGCATTTTTTAATTTGGCCAACTTAAAATAACAGCATGATTAATTTTAGGTAAAATAATGTGAAACTGGTAACAAGATTCGGGTTTCATGCTTGTATAACAGGTACTGCAAGTATAGAATTAAGTGCATGAAAGGAAACACTGTTTCCTGTTGCTTGACCTCTGGAATACAGTGTGACTGAGAAAGGGGTATCACAATGAAATATGTAGTTATGGTAAGCCATGGAACCTTCGCGCCAGGTCTTTTGTCTGCGACCCAGATGATGACTGGTCCACGTGAAGATGTCCTTGCCACCAGTCTGAAGGAAGACATGAGCGCTGATGAATTTCAGGCGAACTTCAGAACCCTGGTCGAACCGATCAAAGCCGGCGACACCATCATCCTTCTGGCAGACATTCTGAGTGGATCACCATTTACCAAATCGCTTGAAGTGCTTTCCGAAAAAGGTTTCCTGAAAGATACGATCGTCATTACCGGCATGAACATGCCAATGGCTGTCACTGCTGTACTGCAGAAGGACAACATCGATGACCGTAAAGAACTGACTGAGACCATCGAAAACGAAGGCAAGGCCGGTGTTACCGTATTCTCCACAGAAGAAGATAAGAACGAAGAGGAAGATATTTAATTCATAGTTTTCAACTCATAACTGAGAGGAGATAAAAGAAATATGATTTCATTCATTCGTGTAGACGACCGTATCATTCATGGACAGATTGTTACCCGCTGGTCCAAGGAATTCCCTTGCGACGGCATTATCGCAGTCAATGACAAAGCAGCTACCACACCGGTGCTGAAGAAGTCATTCGTTGCTTCCACTGAAAAGAAAGTATTTATCTGGACTGCTGAAGAATTCCGCGAAAAGTGTGAGAAGGTCAAGGAGAGCCCGAAGAAGTACTTCCTGATCACCAAGAATCCGGTCGACATGGCCCGTATCCTGGTTGATGAAAAGTTCGTACCAAATGATGTCAAGCGCGTTGTCATCGGACCGTGCAATGACCGTCCGGGTGCTATCAAGCTCGGCCAGAATCAGTCCATCACACAGGAAGAAGCTGAAGCCTGCGAAAAGATGACCAATGCCGGCTATGATGTATACTTCGCACTGCTGCAGGAAACTGCAATCGGTTCCTGGCCGAAATTCCGTTCCAAGTTCGGCTACTGAGCTAAGGTCAAAATTCGGATACTGAAGGGAGAGCAGTACCGAACGTTGATAGAATCTGACACAAATTATTTCGCATACTAGACGAAAGGGGAAATTTCAAAGTATGTCAATCACATGGTTCCAGGCATTTATGCTTGGCGTGATGTCCTGCACAGCAGCATCCACCATCGCA
This sequence comes from Solobacterium sp., assembly GCA_022486935.1. GTDB lineage: Bacteria > Bacillota_I > Bacilli_A > Erysipelotrichales > Erysipelotrichaceae > Bulleidia. The sequence goes on from JAKVJO010000015.1 coordinate 19,916, forward strand.
TGTCTTGGTACAACCGTCGGCAACTATACTCTCAACCGTCCTCTGATCGCCTCACTTTTCGTGGGACTGATCCTCGGTGACGTCAAGGGATGTATCGAAATTGCCATTCCTATGCAGATCATCTACATCGCTCTGGTTACTCCAGGCGGAACTGTAGCAGCTGACCTGCGTGCAGTATCTTACATTGGTATTCCGCTGGCTTACGTTACAGCTAAATCTCAGGGACTTGCATTCGACAGTGCAGAAGCACAGTCACTTGCAGGCGCCATGGGTGCTCTTGTCGGCACCGTCGGTACCGTTCAGTTCTACGGCACTGCTATGATGAACCTGATCTGGCAGCATATCGGCTGGGCACAGCTCGACAAAGGCAACTTCAAGATCCTGACTGCAGTTGAAACCTGGATGCCGATTATCTCACACATCTGCATTTCACTGATTCCGGTCATGGTTATCGATTACTTCGGATCCGGTGCTGTTACCAGCTTCAAGGAAGCACTGCCTATGGATTCCTGGTATATGAAGGGTATCTTCACCTTAGGTTCCCTGTTACCGGCAGTCGGTATTGCTATCCTGCTGAACTCCGTTGTATCCAAGCCGGTTGACCTGATTTACTTTGTCTTTGGATTTGCAATTGCCAAGTCCATGGGTCTGACTCTGCTTGCTGCTACAGCAGTAGGCGCTGTCTTTGCTCTGATCAACTATCAGATCAAGATCAACAAGCTGGAAGCTGCTGAAGAAGCTGCTGCCGGCGGTGACGACGAGGAGGACATCTAACCATGACAACAATGGCTGAAGGCAAGAAGACTATTACAAAAGCCACGCTGAATAAATCATTCTGGCGTTGGTGGTATGGAAACCTGACCTGCTTCTCTCATGAGCACATGCAGACATTCGGATATATGTGGAGCATGCTCCCGATTATCCAGGAACTGTATAGCACAAAAGAAGAACAGGCTGAAAAGCTCCGTACTTATTATCCATTCTTCAATACTGAACCGCAGATCGGCTCCATCGTTGTCGGTATTACTGCCGGCCTCGAAGAAGCACGTGCAAACGGCGCAACCGATATCGATGATGAAATGATCAACGGTATCCGTGCTGGTCTGATGGGCCCGCTTGCAGGTATCGGCGATTCGCTTATCGTCGGAACCTACATTCCGGTTCTGCTCGGTATCGCCCTTGGTTTCTCCACCGGCGGATCCGTTGCAGGTATTCTGTTCTACATCGTTGTCTGGAACGCAACTTCTATCTGGTTCCAGAAGTGGATCTACGGTAAGGGATATTCCCTTGGCGGAAACGCTGTCGAAGTCATCGTCGGCGATAAAGCTACTGCTCTCCGTGAGTCCGTCATCATCCTTGGCCAGGTTATCGTTGGTGCCATGGCAGCTTGCTGGGTCAACATTACAACTTCTGTAAAGCTGACTGAGTCTTATGATGCTGCTACTGGAACAACAACTCCTGTTATGCTGCAGGATAAACTCGATGGCGCATTCCCTGGCATTCTTACAATGCTGTTTGTCCTTCTCTGCTGGTGGCTGATGGCTAAGAAGAAGGTTTCACCGATTAAGGTCATGTTGATCATGATCATCGTCGCATTTGTCGGCGTACTGATCGGCTTCTTCGATCCAGGGCTGTCTTACTGAGTTTCGAACAATTTCAAAAAGACCGGCTTTGTCTCATCTCCCGAAACAAAAGCCGGTTTTTATTTCAAAGGAGAATCGCTGATGGCTTTCACTAAACAAGAAGTAGATGACATGAAACTGTCGATTCAGAATGAATATGTCATGCTGAACCGGGTTAAGAATACGCTGTTAGTTGCGATTACAATCTGCTGCGCCTGTGTAATTGCAATTCTGTTCATGCATAACAGCAGCTACACCGGAATATGGAAAACAATTGTGACTGTGATTGCGACGATTTCAGGCATCTTCGGTGCCTTTGGAATCCTGAGCTACCGCAACGGCCGCAAACATGTACTGAAACGGATCAATTATCTGGATCAGAACAAATAAAGGAGTCACTGAGATGCTGAAAAAATTAAATCGTCTTGAACCAGCCTATAAGGATTATCTCTGGGGCGGAAATCAGCTGGAACGCTACTACAACAAAACAGATTCCGGTCTTGATATCATTGCTGAAAGCTGGGAACTTTCTACCCATCCGGACGGCCAGAGCCAGATTGAACATGAGAATCTTCTGGAATATGTCACCAAATATCCACAGGTACTCGGTACTTCCTGCGGCATTAAGGATATTCCGATTCTGATCAAATTCATTGATGCGCAGAAAGACCTCAGTATCCAGGTACATCCGAATGATGAATATGCCCGCAGGGTAGAACATGATAACGGCAAGACGGAGATGTGGTACATCATCAAAGCCCAGCCGGGTGCCTTCCTGTATCTTGGCGTCAAGAAAGATATGACACAGGAAGAGTTCCGCAGGCACATTGAAGACAATACTGTATGCGATGTGCTGAACAAGATCCCGGTCAAAGAAGGGGAATGCTACCTGATCCGTTCCGGTACCATTCACGCAATTGCGGCCGGCTGCCTGATCATTGAGATCCAGGAACGTTCCAATGTCACTTACCGTGTCTATGACTTCGGAAGAAAAGACAAGAACGGAAATCTGCGTCCTCTGCATATTGAAAAAGCACTGGAAGTCGCAAATCTGAATATTGTCCAGGTTGATTCAAAGCCGGAGAAGGTCCTTAAAGAGGATGATTCCTGTACAGAAGAGTTGCTCCGCAAGACTGAGTACTTTGATGTCCATGACTTCAAGGTAAAGAAGTCTGCTTCCCATTGTGTCGATGCACATTCCTTCTGCACGGTGATGATGGTATCCGGAAGCGGAACGATCACCTGTGATGGCGAATCGCTGGACCTGAAGCAGGGCAACAGTGTCTTTATCCCGGCAGACAGCGGTACATTCACTGTGAGCGGTGAATGTGAATTCATCACTGCTGAACTTTAACCGCAAATCAAAAATATCGGAGACTGATCTCCGGTATTTTTATTTTACTTTGATTGTCGCATTGGCCAGTGAATCAACCATGTGATTGAAGCCGCTGTTATCAATTGGTACTTCATATGGTTTCTGGTAGGTGCTGTTATAGATCGGAAGGATCTGTTCAAACAGTTCCGGCTGTTCAGTGTCCAGGATTGCTCCGCCATACAGGGCATCCGGGAAACGGTTCAAAACCTCTTCACTGATCGGCCTGATTCCCTGACTGTGCACCCAGCACCCGTCCGGTCCGACAACCCGCTTATCATCATTGACATGAACTGGATTGCTCAGATATTTTGTGATCATCATCGGGATGACCATTTCTTCTGCATACCAGGAGAGTTTGAAATATTCCGAACAGTAGGCAAAGTGTTCAGCCAGTACCTTGCAGGTATCACTGGACAGGATAAACCATGGGCTGCCAAGCTGTACCGGATCATCCAGCTTTCTGCGGATGTGCAGGAAATAGAGGAAGCTGGCAAGATGCTTTGACTTTTTTCTGTATTTCTGTTTGGTCGGGAAGTCCAGCATATTGGTATAGCCGTAACAGCGGATTGCTTCCTTCTTCAGGGAAGGGTCATCCTGTTCCGTTTTCTCGACTTCGTAGTAATCGCCGGGATTCTGCTCCAGAAATGCAACAATCTCATCTCTTGGCTTCAATGCCAGCATGCCGTCATACAGGTTGATGAAATAATCGAACTCAGCATCCTTGTATTCGATCGCTTCCTTCATCTGCAGCAGGGTGCCTCTTGCCAGTGACATATCACCTTCCTGGGCAAACTCCTGCGTGTGGGACACATGAACTCTGCGATCGTGGGAATAGGCAATCATGAAGTCATCGCGTTCCTTGTTGTCATCGACCATGATAAAGACATGATCATCCTGTTTGACAAGTTCATTGATCACTTTCATGATTGACGGCAGTTCCTGTTTCGTGTGCATCAAATAGGCAATTTTCATATGCGAGAATTATATCATGATGAGGTACACTGCTGAAGGCTTAAATGATGAAATCTTAGTGGTATAATGACTTCAGTTTGATGGAGGTCTGTGAGATGACGGAAACAGTTGAAAAGTCATGCGGAGCAGTTGTCGTCAGGTTTGAAGATCATCGTCTCTATACCCTGGTCGTCCGGCAGAACGACGGTCACTGGGGATTTCCAAAAGGTCATGTCGAGCATTCAGAAACAGAGCAGGAAACTGCATACCGGGAAGTAAAGGAAGAAACCGGAGTTGAGATTGAATTCATTGACGGATTCAATGAACAGACGCACTACTGCCCAAGGGAAGGCGTTTATAAAGATGTTTCCTACTTCCTGGCTAGACCCATCGGCGGTAAAGAGAAGGCACAGAAAGAAGAGATCCGTGAATTGAAGTGGATGCCGCTGGTGGAAGCTGTTGCAGCACTGACCTTCGATAATGATGCGTCATTGTTACGCCATGTCATCCGTTATATCAAAGACAACGATATTGAAAGCTATCTGGAATCCTTATGATTGCATTTCATCTGATGCATGTCAGCCGGATGGGATCAGTCTGCCGCAATGCTCAGAATGCGGCGGATTTTTCTTCTCTTGAACGAAGGACCTACCGGGTGCTGAATCAGAAGGAGCAGATCGGCTTTCTAACCTGTGAACTCTGTGCAAAGAGCACCATGGCAATTGACTTCAGTATTCAGCCGCAGGCCGATGAAGTGATGAATGAACTCGTGGAAACACTGATAGAATTTCTGACCGTGAAGTTTCATCCGGCAAAATTTCTGACCTGCACTGATCAAAGAGAACTGATACAGGCGCTGAAACATCATCTGTTCTATCCAAAGGGAAAGAAACTGCAGCGGGTAGTTGAACCCTGGCGTTCTGCACTGGCAGATTATGTATTTGACGGGCGCGGCTATATCATCAACCAGGGTGAAATGAAACAGATCAATTTCGGCATGTTCAGCACACGGGAGAAAGGCTGCGGCTGGATTTCAGCCTATAACCTCTTGAAGATGAACAATCTGGAACATACCATGAAAGATACTGCCCGGGGACTGGACCGCCATGCATTTCTCGGTGAACTGCTCGGACAGGATATCATGTCATTATATTTCTGGCTGAAGAGTCAGGGACTGAACGTACAGGTAACGCCATACGGAAGAAATCGTGTTCTGAACGCCATGAAGCAGTCTTCTTCCGGGATTCTGCTCTATACCCATACCCATGGGGCGCATTACACGGCATATCATAAAGAACCAGATGGAAAATATCATTTTTACAATGCAGTCTACGGCATGCGGTATCAGATCATGGATGGTGAAGCATTCATGGAGAAGTACACCGTACCGCTGTCGCTGATGGTGATCACCGTACGGTAAGTGCTGAGGCAAGCAGCTTGTCAGAGTCTGAAATCCGATAGGATTCTTTGATTTTCTGGATTGCTTTCTTCCGGACTATGCTGTTTTCATCATACTGTTCAATCATCTGCAGGGTGGCTACAGGGTCATGGCACATGCATTCAGCAATCAGCCAGGCCGCTGCCATTTCTGCATAATAGCCATGCAGTTTCAGCGGTTTCAGGTTCTGAAGGATGAACTGCGGTTCTTCTTTGCAGTAAAGATCCAGCAGGGCAACCAGGGCAAAGCGCTGTTCAAACTCCTGTTCAGAAGATAAATAGGAAAGTACAAATGCATGGAATTCTGTTCTGTCTCTGATGGTTTTGCGCAGTTCAGAGCAGAACGTATCGCATACTTCCCAGTTATGGATATGGCTGATCATCGTGCGGTAAGCATCGTAGCGATCCTCAGTATCCAGGTGGGCTGTCAAAAGGGCAGCGATCAGATCTTCTTCCAGGGATGCGTAGCGGCATTCCTTCAGAAACAGGCCAGACTGATCGAAATGCATGATGTCCTTTGCAATCCTGCGAAGAGCCGGCAATCTGACGCCATAGACCGTTCCGGAATTTGGACAGGAACGCATGGCAAATATCCGGTATGATTCATCAGCGTTCTGTCTGAATCGTTTCATAATTTCATTTCTCATATCAATAATGATAAAATATTGCAGACATGAAAATAAAGATAAATTCTAAATGGATTGCCAAAACGTCGGTTGTACTGACTGCAGTAACAGCGATGATTGCTTCTGTACTGCCGGTTCAGGCACTGGATATTACTACGGTTGCCGCTGATGGCAGCTATCATCTGGTGGACTTTGCCAGTGATACAGAGCTTTCAAGCTACAGCACTTACAAGGATGCGGCTTCTGCCTGGAGTAATTCACGGGACAGTTACGATAACCTCGGGATTATCCTGGATAACAAAGTCATGCTGGCAGAATACGGCACCGCCATCATCCGTTCTACGGATGCCTGTGATGTCAATGTAACGTACACAGAAGCAGTCGATGGCGAACAGGGGTATACCAATGGATGCTATGGCGTTGATGCGGCATATCTTGCGACCAGTGCCGATGGGACGGAAGCGGAATTTGTACTGTCCGGGGTGACCGGCTGGGCATCACTTGATGATATTAAGATTGTACCGACTGAAAATATTACGTTCCGAATGACTGCCTATACAGTACAGAGCGGACGTCTTTACCATGAAATCAAAACAGAGATCACGGATGACTACTATGCCAGCATCCTAGATCTTGGCAATGCGCCATCCTATCTGGAAGACGGCAATACCTACTACAGCAGTGACGGCCATTATTTCTACCGGGATGACAGCTACAATGCGATGATTGATGATCTGAGAAACGGCACGCATACATCCAGCATGAATCCGGATGATCCATGGTATGACTATTATCAGTTTGTATCGCACCGTACATTGACCAACGTGACGGAATCCCAGATGGAGTCCTACCTGAGTGATACCATGGGCATCATCGGCAAGCCGGTATCCTATCAGGATGATGATAAAGACAGTGCAGATGATACCCGTACGAGATCCCAGTACTATGGAGAACTTTCAGAATTCTGGCAGTATCAGTACGAATATGGATCCAATGCCCTGATGATGTTTGCCCTCAGTCTGAACGAATCGGCAGGCGGAACTTCGGCGCTTTCCTACAGCCGCAATAATCTATTTGGCCACGCCGCATATGACAGTGATGTGGAAGCCAATGCGTCAAGATATCTGACGGTTGCCAACTCAGTTTATTCCCATGCCAAGTATTATATTTCCGGCAGTTATGCCAGCCCGCTGAAGTCAATGTTCAGGGGCTCATTCTTCGGTAACAAGTCTTCCGGCATGAATGTATCCTATGCCTCAGATCCATACTGGGGAGAGAAGGCAGCGGTGTATTACCGGCAGCTGGATGAAGGCTTCGGCAGTGTGGATGAGAATCAGTATACCCTTGGCATCAAGACTTCCTCGGATGCGGTAGATGTCTACCAGTATCCGCAGGCAGATTCTGATGTGCTCTATACAACCAGGAAGAATCCTGACTTCAGTTTTGTGATTCTTTCTTCCTTCTCCAATGATGATGGAGACTGGTATCAGGTACAGTCAGAAGCGACCATGGATGAAGATTCTAAGGTGGCGCTGAGTTACAACTATGACTATTCCAATGATCTTGCCTATATCAGACAGTCTGATGTCCAGGTGATATTGACTGGCAAAGAAACGGAACAGCAGACCTATGTGCATGTGACCTTTGATGCGGCAGGCGGGACATTCCCGGGCGACGAAGCAACGGTGACCTATGCACTGCCGACTGGATCAGCAGCTTCTGCAGTGACACCGACCAAAGATCATGCCCTGTTTTCCGGCTGGGATCAATCGACGGACAGTGTCAGCCAGGATACCACATTCACCGCTCAGTATCAGGATGTGACAGAGATCGAACTGACTTCCACACCGAAGCAGGACTATGAACTGAACGACAAGATCAATCTGGAAAACGGAATCATCACGGTGCACTTCACCGATGGAACCAGCAAAGAAGTATCGCTTGATACTACCATGGTATCCGGCTTCAATCTGGCTAGTGGCGGTGATCAGACGGTTACAGTGACGTATGCCGGATGTACAGCGGAATATACTGTCAATGTCAACGGCGATTCTGATACGATCCGTTCTGAGATCAAACAGGAAATCCAGGTCATGATTGAGCAGTATGCCGACAAAGATACACTGAGCGACTGGGATACCAATGCGATCATTGCATTGAAGCAGAAGATTGATGAAAACATGCAGCCATACCTGACACAGGCAGAACTGCGCAGCTTTGACAAGATACTGAGGAAGGCTTACGGAAACAGGATCCGCTATGTACTGGAGAAGAATCCGTATGATCTTCAAGTATCTGGACTATCGGTTTCCTATCCGCTGGATGACTCACTGGATAAGTTCTGGCTGGTAGAGGATACGTACCGCATCCGGGTCAGCAGCAATGTCTCAGACGAAGCCATTACGGCGATGACGAGAACTGCCAACTATCTGGAAGACAGTATCAATGAGACCTTCAATGTAGTCATCCGCAAGAATTACAGTGAACCGGATCCGGAAGGACCGCTGCTGATCACCATCAGCAAGCCGGAGGGCACTTCTGATTCCGATGTATTTACCGTCCTGCATTACATCAAGGATACCGGCGATGTAGTGGAATGCTACACCCGTCAGACAGATGGCAAGATTACCTTCATGACCCGGGGCGAGGGCTCCTACATGGTGCTCTCCAGAAGAACCTCCAATGTCTATACCGGTGATGATCCGGTTGAGTCATTGACATCCTCGAGCAGTTCCTGGGATATTGAAAAGATCGCAGCCTACGCATCACTTGTGCTTGGACTGTTCATCCTGATGATGATCCTGATCTATCGCCACCGTAAAAAGACCACAACCGTCAAAGTTAAACAAGAACGGGTCGTCAAGAATGAGCAGGAAGCGAAAAAACCGGCACCGCCGGCTGATATGACCCAGGCACTGCAGAATCTGGAGACTACCATGATTGATCTGAAAGCCGATGAGATCCGCAAAGCTGCAGATCAGGAGAACAGGAAGAACGGAGAGAAACACCAGTGATCAATACGATTGTACCAATTGAATCCATTGAATATGAACCGGAACCAGTTAGCGCAGAACTGCTTGAAAGTATCCGTACAAGGGGAATTGCAATCCCTGTCAGGGTCAATGAGACAGAACATGGCTATCGCTGTGAAGATGGCAGAAAACGGCTGTCAGCCTGTGCACTGCTGCTAAAAGAAGATCCCAGGTTCAGCCGGATACCGATTATGATTTTGAATGATTTCAGAAAGGCGGGAAGCAGCTTCTGGGGCAATACCCAGAATCATCACTGATATGGAAGAAAGACTGCAGAAACTGATTGCCGCTGCCGGTATCTGTTCCCGGCGCAAGGCAGAAGAACTGATCACCTCAGGTAGGGTTCAGGTCAATGGTGTTACCGTCACAGAGCTTGGCACCCGGGCGTCAATGGATGATGAGATTACCGTAGATGGCACGCCGCTCAAGCGCGAAGAAAAAGTATATCTGTTAATGAACAAACCGATTCATACACTCTGCACACTCAGCGATGACCGCGGCAGGGATACCGTACTGGATTATCTCAAAGACGTAAAAGAGCGGGTATTCCCGGTCGGCCGTCTCGACTTTGAAACCACCGGTGTACTGATTCTCACCAATGATGGAGAGTTCGCCGATGAGATGATGCACCCGAGATACCATCTTTCCAAAACGTATGATGTGACAGTCAACGGTATCTTCACAGAGACCATGGCGGAACAGCTGCGCAGCGGAATTGAACTGGAAGACGGAATCACGCTTCCTGCAGATGTCATCATCCTGTCAGTCAATCCGACGCCGGTCCATCCGAAGACCCATCTTCAGGTTACGATCTTTGAAGGAAGAAACCGGGAAGTCAGAAGGATGATGGAGTACTTCAATCTGGATGTCAGAAGACTGGAGCGGATCCGCTATGGGTTTCTGGACTGCGGAAAACTGCGGCAGGGGGAAACCAGACCGCTCAAGCCGCATGAGATTGCAAAATTAAAGGAACTGTCAGAGCACGGAACTCAGTCAACTGCAATTCCGGCTGCTGCCAAAAGCTCCGGATCCGGATCAATATAAATCGTCCGGTAGGAACCAAGTTGTACCATACCCGGTTTTGCGCCGGGTATTTTTTTGAGGCTGGATACCGCACACCAGTTGACCGGCACACTGGAAGAACTGCGGCCATTGGAAAAGTAGGCGGCAATATTGGCAGCCAGTCTCAGGGTTGCCTCATCCGGGTTTGGATCATGAATGACAACATGGGCACCATGGTAGTCTTTGGCATGGAGCCAGGTATCTGTCTTTCTGGCATGATGGAAGGTCAGTGCTTCATTCTGAAGATTGTTTCTGCCGAAGGAAATCGATATGCCTTCAGGTGTTTCGATTGTTGTGATGTGCGGGCCGTTATCCTTGACCCGTTTGCGCTTGCGGCTGTTTTTGTGGGCATCGATATATCCGCCCTTGATCAGTTCTTCGCGGATTTCAGAGGCAGTATCAAAGTCAGCCTGGTCCAGCTGCTCAATCAGGCCTTCAAAGTAGGCGATCTCATTCTCACAGATTCTGATCTGCTCACTCAGATAGGTCTGTCCTTTTTTCAGCTTGCCGTATTTTGCATAGCAGCGCTGGGCATTCTTCTTACCATCCAGTTTTGGATCCAGCGGTACTTCAATGTCTTTGCCGGTTTCATAATCCTGCAGGGTAATGGAGCGCTGTCCCTTGGTATCTGAAACGTTCCAGGAATACAGCAGCTCACCGTACTTGTTCCAGCGGTCACAGTCTTTGGCTTCATCATATTCTTTCAAGAGCCGCGGCAGTTTCTGTTTCTCATGTTTCAGTGCACGGGTGACAACATGGTAGATATCCCCGGAGATTTCCTTGATCCGGGCTTTTTCTTCCTTGTGGTAGTAAAGCACATCAAAGCCTTCAAACAGCGGATAGCTGCGGCAGACACCGATGCAGGAAAGATCTACACAGTGGAAGACCGCTTCGTCATTCTGATTGGCAATATAAAGCTGGTTGGAATCATCGATTTCTTTCATGAAGCTGCTGAAGGACTGCCCTGAAGACATCCGCAGTTCGGCGATCTCTGAAAGAAAGGGGGAGAAGCCGGCAAACTGCTGGGTCAGTGTCTTTCCGGATTCAATGATCGGATCAGTGAACGGATTCCGTTTCTCCTGGGCAGGGGTGGCATGGAAGTCTGCACCCGGCTGGATGGTTCTGCGGGAGTTTTCAAACGGCGGAATCCGCTTCATTGCGTCTATGATCTTCTGATCTTTACTGACCAGAATCAGGTTGGCATATCTGCCCATCAGTTCCACCACAAGACTCAGATCTTCCAGATCACCGAGATTATTATGCCGGCGGATCGACAGCGTGCACCAGCGGTCCAGATCTGCCTGGACGATGTCTGTCAAGGTGGCACCTTCCAGGTACTTTCTCAGCACCATGACAAAATTGCCCGGTTCATCCGGAGTCGGGTAACTGCGTTTGGTCAGCAGGATGCGGTTGTACTGACTGTGACAGCTGATCAGCATCTGGAACTTTCCGGCGGATCCATGCAGCTGAAAGAGTACTTCCGTATCTGAGATCTGATATATTTTCTGGATTCTTGCCGGAAAGGATGCTTTGATCTCCGGAACAATCTTATGCAGCAGGATTCCATCAAGTGCCATTGTTGTTGTCTCCTTGTCGGGAGTCATTATATCATTATTGACTATCACTTCCGCGGAGTGTAATCTATCAGTTAACAACTTAAAGGAGGCGGCCATGTCAAGAGGAATGCTAGTGATTATCAGCGGTCCATCAGGCGTAGGGAAAGGGACTGTTCTGAAGGAATTTATCCAGGATCCGGAATTGAAACTGGCATACTCTGTTTCCATGACTACCCGCACCAGGCGTCCTGGAGAAGTAGACGGAAAGAATTACTATTTCGTCACAAGAGAAGAATTTGAAGCGGCGAAAGAACGCGGCGAACTGCTGGAATCTGCAGAGTTTGTCGGCAATTATTACGGTACGCCGAAGAAGAGCGTGGATGCACTGAGAGATGAAGGAAAGAATGTCATCCTGGAAATTGAAGTGCAGGGCGCAAAGCAGGTCCGTGAGAAGTGCCCGGATGCACTGACGATCTTCATCATTCCGCCCAGCATGGAAGAACTTGAACGCCGGATCCGCGGCAGACATACCGAACCGGAAGAAATTGTCCAGCAGCGTCTGACCAAGGCAGCCAAGGAAATGGAACATGTCGGTGATTATAAATATGTAGTCTGCAACGATGATCCAAAACTTGCTGCAGATATTATCCGGGTGATCATCAAGCGCCACATGGAATTCAACGAAGAACAGGAACGCAAGGCAGCACAGAAATAACGGGATCAATAAAAGGGTGTATCCATGATTCGGGTACATCCTTTCAATTGCAATAAAGGGTAAATAAAAGGACCGGAAGATTCCGGCCCAGTGGATTTTACCGATTGTAGTATTCGACGATGAGTGCTTCGTTGATTTCCTGATTGAGCTCTGTGCGCTCCGGAATGCGGACGTAGGTGCCTTTCTTGGCATCCTTGTCAACACTGACGAATGCAGGTGCTGCAATGTTGGATTCAAGGGACTCTGCGATGCACTTCATGTTGCGTGCGTTCTCACGTACTGCAATGACGGTGCCTGCCTTGATCTGAGCGGAAGGAATATCAAGCTTCTTTCCGTTGACTTCAATGTGTCCATGAGCGACCAGCTGACGGGCAGCCTTGCGGGTACGGGCGAAACCCATACGATAGACCAGGTTGTCGAGGCGGGATTCCAGAAGAACCAGGAAGTTTACGCCTGCCATGCCGTCCATTGCCTGTGCCTTTTCGAACAGGTTATGGAACTGACGCTCGGTAACTCCATACATGTTGCGGACTCTCTGCTTCTCACGAAGCTGTGTTCCGTAACCGCTGAGTTTGATGCGCTTGGTTGGGCCATGCTGACCCGGAGCATAAGTTCTTTTCTTAAGCTCTTCGCCGGTTTCGAGAACGGAGAAGCTCAAGCGCCTTGACTTCTTCCATACCGGTCCTGTGTAACGTGCCATGTTTTGTTTCCTCCTTTATGGCTGGAAAACAATAACAGGTACAGATCTTCAATGTTGGGTGTTGCTATAATTTCGGTTCACTTTGTGCAGCAAAGTTACTTCGATTGCAGGTACTCCTGTTAGCAACGCCTTGGACATGACTCTGTAAGCTGCCATCATTTTGCGCTTGATAATCATATCAATGAGACCGCTGACTGTCAATCAAAACTGCATAAATATGGGCTATTTCGAGACGATATTTAAATTTCATCGAAACTTCCTTTTTCACTACTTTTCTCACCGAAAGTCCCTTAATTCGACAGTGATCTATGATTACCTGTGAAGTGGTGCTGCTTGTAGTGAGAGGAGGCTGTAAATATG
>JAKVJO010000016.1 GCA_022486935.1 Solobacterium sp.
TGACATCCGGCTTCCTTCAGCACGCCCTCGCGGACTGTACCTTGCCTTCGGCTAGCGCTTTGGTTCATGTTGCCATATACGCGCAGTGGACTTTCACCACCAAGTTATCACCCATGTCGGGTGTACCCAGAAAAAACGGTCTTGCTGACAGCGAATCAGCAAGACCGTTTTCAATGGATAGAGCAGTGGCAACAGAATGGCAACAGGTAAAACACCTGCAAACCACCTGCGGCACAGAATAAGTGCCCAAATGCTCCTGTTATCAAACTGTTATCAAAAGGCAAAAAGAAATCCCGGAAAGCCGCTTAAATAGCGAGTTTCCGGGATGGTTTTACTTATTCCCACTCAATGGTTCCCGGCGGCTTGGAAGTAATATCCAGGGCGACACGGTTCACATGAGGTACTTCATTGACGATTCTGGTTGAGATCTTATCCAGTACTTCATACGGGATACGGGCCCAGTCTGCAGTCATTCCGTCAATGGAAGTAACTGCTCTTACTACAACAGTGTAATCATAGGTACGCTGATCACCCATGACACCGACACTGCGGATGTTCGGAAGGCAGGTGAAGTACTGCCAGATCGAACGCTCCAGTCCGGCATTCTTGATTTCTTCTCTGAGAATCGCATCAGACTCTCTGACAATTTCCAGTTTCTCTTCTGAGATTTCACCCAATACACGGATTCCAAGTCCAGGTCCCGGGAACGGCTGACGCCATACAATCTCATCCGGCAGTCCAAGTTCCTTGCCAAGCTGTCTGACTTCATCCTTGAACAGTGTATTCAGCGGTTCAATGAGTTTGAAGTTCAGATCCTTCGGCAGACCGCCGACATTGTGATGGGATTTGATCTTCTGTGCTGTCTTGGTGCCGCTCTCAATGACATCGGTATACAGCGTTCCCTGAGCCAGCCACTTGATATCAGTGCCTTTCAGGAGATTTGCGACTTCATCACGGAATGTATAGATAAACTCGGCGCCGATGATCTTGCGCTTCTGTTCCGGATCGCTGACACCCTGCAGTTTACTCAGGAAGCGGTCCTTGGCATCAATCTTCATGATATTGATATCCATGTCGCGGTTCAGTGTCTCCATGACACTGTCAGCTTCGCCTTTTCTCAGCAGTCCGTGGTCAATGAACATGCAGTAGAGGTTCTTGCCGATTGCCTTGTTGAGCAGCGCTGCTACAACAGAGGAATCAATACCGCCGCTGAGGGCAAGCAGTACTTTGTCATCGCCGACTTCCGCCCGGATCTTGTTGATCTGAACATCAATGTAGCTCTTCATGTTCCAGTCATTCTTTGCCTTGCATACCTCAAAGACAAAGTTTCTCAGCATGTCGAGGCCGTGTTCTGTATTGCGCACTTCCGGATGGAACTGCAGCGTATAGATCTTTCTCGTATCATCTGCACTTGCGGCAAATGGGCAGGTATCGCTTTTGGCAATGCCTGTAAATCCATCCGCCAGTTCAGATACCTGATCTCCATGGCTCATCCATACAGTCTGCTTTTTATCCAGGCCCTTGAATAACGGTGAATCTGCAGTGATATCAATCTCTGCCCTGCCGTATTCCTTTTTGACGCCCGGAATGACCTTGCCGCCAAGCATATAGTGACTCATCTGCATGCCGTAGCAGATCCCCAGAATCGGTACGCCGGATGTATAGATCGCCGGATCGCACTTCGGTGCGCCTTCGTCATACACACTGTTCGGTCCGCCTGAGAAAATGATGCCTTTGACATCACCCATGGCAAGGATATCACTCAGTTTCATATCGCCTGGATGAAGTTCACTGTAGACGCCAAATTCACGGATGCGGCGGGCAATCAGCTGATTGTACTGGCTCCCGAAGTCGAGAACGATGATCTTATCTGACATAGCAGTCTCCTTTATAGTTTGTGAAATATAAGAAAGCAGCACGATGTCTGCTTCCCTATTCTACGATATTTATGGTATTTATGCCGCTTCTTTTTCTTTCTTTGCGACACACGCTGTCACAAAGCCCTTGAACAGCGGATGAGCCCGGTTTGGACGGCTCTTGAACTCCGGATGATACTGCACGCCGATGAAGAAGTCATCCTGCTTGTTTTCAACCGCTTCGACCAGACGGTTATCCGGGGATGTGCCGACAATATCCATTCCGTGGTCAATATACTGCTGGCGGAATTCATTGTTGAATTCATAGCGATGACGGTGACGCTCGCTGATTTCATCTGTGCCATAGCACTTTTCCAGAAGACTGCCGGACTTGATATGGCATGGATAAGCACCCAGACGCATCGTTCCGCCCTTATCAATATCATTTGACTGATCAGCCATGAAGTCGATGACCTTATGAGTGCTCTCTTCATCAAATTCATTGGAGTTGGCATCCGCAAAGCCCAGGACATCTCTTGCAAACTCAATCACCGCAATCTGCATGCCCAGGCACAGTCCAAGGTACGGCACATTATTTTCCCGGGCATATCTTGCTGCAGCGATCATGCCTTCAATGCCCCTGTCGCCAAAGCCGCCCGGTACGATAATACCCTGTACATCGCCCAGCAGCTGCGGAGCTGTTTCATCTGTAATGCCTTCTGATTCCACCCACTTGATGTCAATATGCGCACCATTCTCATAGCCGCCGTGTTTGAGGGATTCCACCACGGAAAGATAGGCATCATGGAGTCTGACATATTTGCCGACCAGGGCAATGGTGACATGCTTGGTGCGGTGATGGATCCGATCCAGCATGGCCATCCAGTCAGTCAGGTCAATATTCGGTGCATCTATCTGCAGTTCGCGGCAGACGATCTCAGAGAAGTGCTGCTGTTCCAGCATGATCGGTGCTTCATACAGATCCGGCACTGTCACATTCTCAATGACGCAGTCCGGCTTGACGTTGCAGAAGAGGGAAATCTTATGTTTGACATCTTCCGGCAGTGAGCCATCGCATCTGGCAATGATGATGTCCGGACGGACGCCGGATACCTGCAGCTCACGGACGGAGTGCTGGGTCGGCTTGGACTTGTATTCATTGGATCCCGGGATATAGGGAACCAGGGTAACATGGACAAAGCAGACATCCTCTTTCGGGTTCTCAATGGAGATCTGGCGGATTGCCTCAATGAACGGCTGGGACTCAATGTCACCGACGGTGCCGCCGATTTCGGTAATGACCACATCCGCATTGGCTTTTTCTCCTACGGAATAGATAAAGCGCTTGATCTCATTGGTGATGTGCGGAATGATCTGCACGGTTTCACCAAGGTACTCACCGCGTCGTTCTTTCTGCAGAACGTTCCAGTACACCTTACCGGTGGTGAGGTTGGAATACTTGTTCAGGTTCTCATCAATGAAACGCTCGTAGTGGCCAAGATCCAGATCGGTCTCTGCGCCGTCATCGGTAACGAATACTTCGCCATGCTGGTACGGGGACATGGTGCCCGGGTCTACATTGATATACGGATCGAGCTTCTGGGAGATTACCTTCAGCCCGCGCTGCTTCAGAAGACGCCCCAAAGATGCTGCTGTAATTCCCTTGCCAAGTCCTGATACGACACCGCCAGTCACAAATATATATTTCATGATCATCCCTCCTCTATGAGATCATTGAATCAACAAATTTCCATAAAAAATGAGGCTAATAAACTAAACGGTAGGACACCGTTTTTTTTATTCGCCTCGTTTTACTGGAAGATTATATTACAGGGGTTATCCGAACGCAACAAAAATTTTCAGAAATTTATAAAATGCCTTCAGACCGCATGGATAGTGGACTTGCAGGCATTGGTCATGCATTAACCGTTGTACTGGGAGCCAGTGCTCTGACTTGCTTTATCGATGAGTTCTGTCATCTTGTCTTCACTGACGTAGCCCGGAATATAACCATAGAAGTAGCCGTCCGGCTGAACCAGGTAAGAAGTCGGATATCCGCTGACGCCGAAGCTGGAAGTGACAGAATGATCGGCATCGTACAATGTCGTCATGGTATAGCCGTTGTCACTCATGAACTTGGCAATGCTGTCTTCGTCTCCCTCATTGCCATAGTTCGGTGTGGCAATCAGGATGATCTTGACATCATCTCTTGTATCATTCAGTTCCTGCAGATGCGGGAGTTCCTCTTTGCAGTATGTGCACCAGGTCGCAAAGAAGTCGATGACCACCGTCTTGCCGGAATAATCCGAAAGACTGATGGAATTGCCGTCATGGTCTTTCAGGGTAAAGCCGTACTTCTCAACATCCGTTCTGGTATCTGCAGTAGCCTGGGGTGCGGCCGTTGATTCTGCCGTGGAAGCTGCAGCAGTCGTGGTGCTTTGAACCTGATTGATGGACCGGAAGGACGTATAGAGCATGTATACACCCATGATCATGATCAGTACGCCGCCGATCTTCTGGGTATATTTGACCACATTCTGTTTCTTCTTGATAAAGCCGAGAACTTCTTCCGTGAACAGACCGATCAGGATGAACATGATGACAAAGCCAAGGGCATAGACTGCAACATCCAGATAGCCCATGAGTTTGGTTGATGCATTGGCCGCAACAACCAGTGCTGATCCAAGCATCGGCCCGATGCAGGGGCTCCAGGCAAAGCTGAAGAAGAAGCCCATGATCCAGGCATTCAGCCAGGAGAAGCGGCTGCGCTTTGTGACATTGATGCGGTACTCTTTCTCAAGTGATGGGATTTTGATCAGCCCCAGTGAAATCAATCCGAAGAAGATCAGCAGGATGCCGCCGATAATGGACAGCTCTGTTGAATGATTGTTGAAGAAACTGCTGAATGCCGTTGTGCCGATCGCCGCCAGGACAAATACCGTGCAGATACCAAGCACAAAACATAATGTATTGACCAGTGTCTTGATGCGGTTGTGTTTGACGGTGCCATTGGCGTCCGTCAGTTCTGTGTCTGCAGTCAGATAGCCGATGAACAGAGGGATCAGCGGCAGCACGCAGGGTGAGAAAAAGGACAGCAGTCCCTCCAGAAAGAGGCTGCCAAGACTCAGTGCTGAATTCATAACCGTTTAGGCTCCTTTATTCGGTCAGGCACCAAAACCTGTTCCGAGTATTCCGGCAGCTGCGAGGACCAGTATCAGGATACCAAAGACAATCCGATACAGACCGAAGATCTTGAAGTCGTGTTTGCGGATATACTTCATGAAACTGCGGATCACTACGACAGATACCACAAATGCAACAAGCATGCCGACCAGCAGGACAATCAGTCCGCTGAAGCCGATGCTCATTTTCATTTTAACGATTTTCAGTAAACTTGCACCAAACATGACCGGGATTGCCATGAAGAAGGAAAACTCTGTGGCAGTGCCGCGGCTGAAGCCAAGCAGTGTTGCACCGAGAATGGTGGATCCGGAACGGGAAGTGCCCGGGATCAGAGCCAGCATCTGGAACACGCCGACCTCTGCAGCCTTCTTGTTGGAAATGCCTTCTACTGATTTGATGACTGCTTTCTTGTGACGGTTCTCAATCCAGATGAAGAGCACACCATACACAATCAATGCAATGGCAATGACATACGGAGTGGAAAGATACTGGTCAACAATATCATCCAGCAGCAGTCCGACAATGGCAGCCGGGATGGATGCGATGAGGATCTTGATCCAGAGGTTCCATGTCCCCTTCTTTTCTTCTGCCGACTTGGTTGAAGCCCAGGGATTGAGCTTGGTGAAATACAGCAGGATCACGGCAATGATGGATCCGAACTGAATCACCACTTTATACATATTCCAGAACTGTACATTCTCCGCTGCGGTTGAATACACGTTGAACGGCAGTACGGCATTCAGCAGGTCCAGATGTCCGGTGCTGCTGATTGGCAGCCATTCGGTAATACCCTGAACAATTCCGTAGAGGATGGACTTCAGAATTTCCATGAACATAGTTAATTCTCCTTATAAATGAACAACAGGCATTATACCACCACAATATAAAGACTCTGTGAATTGGTTCAAACCCGATCAATCAATCACGTCGCCATGCAGGATGGAAAGATGGCACTTTTCTATCATCAGCTTTGCCTGATCACTCAGTGGTTCCGTGTCCCTGACGTAGAGATTCAGTTCATCTGAGGTCTGCTGCAATGCAATGAAGAATGGTTCTTTGCCATGTTCCGCCAGTTTGGAGAAGTCCTCCAGAATGATCCCGTCATAGATCCTGGTGCTGTAGCCGATCCGGTCCATCCAGTAGTGATACTCCCTCTGTTCAAGAACCTGCCAGTTATAATCTCCATCTTCTTTGAAGCAGTCCTGATGGCTCCACACATCCACACTGTCAATGCAGGGCAGATACGGCAGTGTTCCGATCACCTTGAGATCCAGGTCATTTGCCTTCTGCTTGACTGCCTTCCATTCCAGGAACAGTTCCTGCTGTACAAATGCCCGGTACAGCAGATCTTCCTGATACGGTTTGAGATCAACATCCTGCTGCTCCGGCTGGTATTTGAAGGAATCAGGCCAGGCCCGCCAGCTGCTGTTTCCCTGCTGTTTCATGAATGCATGATAGATCGCTTCATTGCGCACCCAGTCCTGGAAGGAAAACACCATGTAATTCACATCCGGCCGGAATGCCTGATAGGCCTGACGCAGAACTGACTGATCTGAATCTGCCGCAATCATGAAGCCAGCCTGTTTCAGCCAGTCTTCAGAGATCAAAGATTCATCAATTGCATAGGAAGAAAGCAGGCCGGAAGCACTAAATTCCGTAATGGATCCGCACAGCCACAGCTTGGATTTCTTGTTTTTCAGCATTTCTGCTGTCTGGATCAGTTTCCGGTACGGATCGTCGCCAATATTTTCCTGTACTGCCGATTTGACCGACAGAATCACGCCTTTTTCAATCATCATTGATTTATGATCCTTTCCACTCTATTTTACCCTCTTACAGCAGTTTCCATAGATCAGATGCATTCAAGCAAATCCGTGCAAAGTGCCATGTTTATGGTAAAATATTCACGTTGTGTTTACAGAAGGGGAGACATTCAATGGAACTGGAAAATCAATTCACACAGGTACTCGGCAAGTCAATCGCCGATGCCACCCGTAAAGAGCTTTACGCCGGGCTTGTCACACTTGTCAAGCAGCGGATGACCGGAATTCCGGAAACCGAAGGCAAAAAGAAACTTTATTATATCAGTGCAGAATTCCTGACCGGCAAACAGCTGGGCAAAAACCTCATCAACCTCGGCATCTATGACGAAATCGATGAGATTCTCCGCAAGAACGGCAAACAGCTGTCCAACGTTGAAGATGCAGAAGAAGAACCATCCCTCGGAAACGGCGGACTGGGAAGACTTGCGGCATGCTTCATGGACTCCATTGCAACACTCGGCATGGCCGGCGATGGCATTGGCCTGCGCTACCACTTCGGACTCTTCAAACAGGAGTTCATTGATCACAAGCAGCACGAAGTACCTGATACCTGGCTGGGCAAACCATGCTGGCTGGAAAAGACCGATGTCACCTTCCCGATTGAACTTGCCGGAAAGACCTATCATTCCCGCATGTACAACCTGGATGTCATCGGCTATAAGAACGGTCATAACCAGCTGCACCTCTTTGACCTCGACAGTGTCGATGAATCCATCGTTCATGATGGCATTGAATTCGACAAGACGGACATCGCCAAGAACCTGACCCTGTTCCTCTATCCGGATGATTCCGATAAGAACGGCCAGCTGCTGAGAATCTATCAGCAGTACTTCATGGTATCCAACGCTGCCCAGATGATCATCAAGGAAGAAAAAGACAAGGGACATGATCTCCATCACCTGGATGACTACATTGCCATTCAGATCAATGATACGCATCCGTCCATGGTCATTCCGGAACTGGTACGTCTTCTGATCAAGGAAGGCATGTCAATGAAGGAAGCTGCCAACATTGTCACCAATGTCTGTGCTTATACCAACCACACCATCCTGGCTGAAGCGCTGGAGAAGTGGCCGATGGATTACCTCAATGAGGTCGTTCCTCAGCTGATGCCGATTATCGGCGGTCTTGACTATGCAGTTGTCTGCGCATACAACGACAACGAGAATCTCAACATCATCTCCAAGGACAACCGTGTCCACATGGCCCGCATTGATATGCACTACGGCCATTCCATCAACGGTGTCGCTGCCCTGCATACCGAGATCCTGAAACAGCAGGAACTCCGTCCGTTCTTCGATATCTATCCGGACAAGTTCAACAACAAGACCAACGGCATTACCTTCCGCCGCTGGCTGATGCACTGCGATCATACGCTGTCCACTTACATTGATCAGCTGATCGGTGAGAGTTGGAAGTCTGACGCAGATCATCTGCAGGATCTGATGCAGTATTACAACAATGAAGATGTACTGAATCAGCTGGATGCGATCAAGCATCAGAACAAGGTTGAATTTGCGGCATTCATCAAATCCAAAGAAGGCATTGAGATTGATCCTGATTCCATCTTCGATGTACAGGTCAAGCGTATGCACGAGTACAAGCGTCAGCAGATGAATGCACTCTGGATCATCTATGAATACCTGCGCATCAAGAACGGTCAGCGTCCTGCCCATCCGATCACTGTCATCTTCGGCGGCAAGGCTGCCCCGGCATACTACATGGCAAAGGACATCATTCACCTGATCCTCTGCCTGCAGGAACTCATCAACAACGATCCGGAAGTCTCTCCTTGGCTGAAGGTCGTCATGATCAAGAACTACAACATCTCCAAGGCAGAGAAGACCATCCCTGCTGCAGATGTATCTGAGCAGATCTCCCTGGCATCCAAGGAAGCCAGCGGTACCGGCAATATGAAGTTCATGCTCAACGGTGCAGTTACCCTGGGTACTGCAGACGGCGCCAATGTTGAGATCAGGGATCTCGTCGGACATGAGAACATCTACGTCTTCGGACGCACTTCCGATGAAGTCATCAACCTGTACAACACCAGCGGCTACCACGCACATGAATACTATGATCGCAGTGAATCCATTCACCGCGTCATCGACTTCATCACCGGACCGGAGCTGTCAAAGATCGGCGATCCTGCCCTGCTTGGTGCACTGAAGGACAACCTCATCAACAAAGACTGGTTCATGACCCTGCTGGATCTTGAATCCTACTGCAACGTCAAGGAAACACTGATCTACGATTATCAGAACCGTGAGAAGTGGAAGCGCATGGCACTGGTCAACATTGCCAAGGCCGGCTTCTTCTCCAGTGACCGTACAATCGCTGAATATAACCGCGACATCTGGCACCTGCGTTAAGCAATTTAAAAATCCTGATCTCAATGGTCAGGATTTTTCAGTTGTCTCTTTCAGAATCAAAGATCGTCTTCGATTGCGCCGCTCTTGGCATAGGCAGAACTTCTTGCCTCAAAGAAGTCCGTCTTTACCATGTTGGCATTGGAATACTGGCTGACCCACTTCATGGATTCCGGCTCTTCTTCATAGCCCGGATACAGGGTGCCAAGACCGAGGGAGGAATATCTCAGGTTGCCGAGGTACTTGATGTAGTCGCTGACCATGCGGGTATTCAGTCCCGGGATTTCTTCACCGATGACATACTGGCCCCAGGCAATTTCCTGTTCCACGCCTTCTTTGATCATATCCTGGATCATCTTGATGTTGGCTTCATCAAACAGTTCCGGCTCTTCCTTCTGCAGTTCGATCAGGATTTCCCTGAACAGCCAGAGATGGGTATTCTCATCACGGTTGATATAGCGGATCTCCTGCACGGAGCCGGGCATCTTGCCGTTTCTGCCGAGATTGTAGAAGAACATGAAGCCGGAGTAGAAGTAGACACCTTCCAGAATGAAGTTGGCAACACACACTCTGAGGAATGTCTGCTTATCCTGTTTCTCGACAAACTCATTGTACAGATTGCCGATGAACTCATTGCGTTTGAGCAGATGCTCATCAGTCTTCCACTGATAGAGAATGTCATTGCGCTCCGTCGGGTTGCAGATGGTATCCAGCATGTAGCTGTAAGACTGAGAGTGAATGCACTCCTGGAAGGTCTGGATGCACAGGCAGAGATTGACTTCGTTGGCGGTGACATACTGGGAGACATTCGGCAGGTTGGCGCTCTGCAGGGAATCGAGATACACCAGGAAGCTCAGGATCTTGTCATAGGCAGTCCGTTCCGGTTTGGACAGATTCGGGTAGTCTGACTTGTCCTGGTTCATGTTGATCTCTTCCGGCACCCAGAAGTTATTCATTGCCTGACGGTACCAGTCTGATACCCAGGTATATTTCATGTTGTTGAAGTCATTGATATTAGTGGTATTGAAGTTGATCAGTTTCCGATCGCGGACGTCAATATCTCCATCCGGATTAAACAGCGGTTTGCGTGATACCTTTTCTTCCTGTGCACTCATCTGCAGTTCCCTCCTTATGCTGAGCAGCTTTCACATTCATCCGGATCCAGTGACTTGGATCTGACATAGTAGATGGTCTTGACCCCGTTCTTCCATGCCAGTACATACAGATTCAAAAGCTGGCTCATGCGGTAGTCATTGGTAATCCAGAGATTGAAACTCTGGGCCTGATCAATATGGCGCTGACGGATGCCGGCTGCCTTGACGGACCAGGTCTGGTCAATCGAGTGGGCATTCTTGTAATACCAGTAGGTATCCGGGCCAAGATCCGGCGCAACTCTCGGCAGGATCGCACCTTTCTTCTCTTCCAGGAAGAACCGGTTCATGACCGGATCCAGTCCTGCTGAAGTGCCGATCAGAATGGATGTGGAGCTGGTCGGTGCAGTGGCCATGACATAGGCATTGCGCATGCCGTACCGCTTTACTTCTTCCTTCAGCTGATTCCAGCGCTCGGAATGGTAATTCCGGCGTTCGAAGTATTCCCCGCTCTCCCATTCAGATCCATGGAACAGGGAGTAGCTGCCGCGTTCTTTTGCCAGTTCGTTGCTGGCCTTGACGGCCGCATAGCCAAGTTCTTCAAACACCTGATCAGCGAACTGCAGATGTTCTTCTGATTCCCACTGGATGTGGTGTTTTGCCAGCATATGATGATAGCCGGAGACGCCCAGTCCGATGGAGCGGTATTTCTGATTGGTAATCTTGGCATTGGGAACCGGATAGAAGTTCAAGTCAATGACATTGTCCAGTGCCCGCACGACCGTAGCCGTAAGATCTTCCACTTCCGCGTGATCATCCACATTGATATTGCCAAGGCACAGCGATGCCAGATTGCATACAACATAATTGCCTGGCTTTGAAGTAGTGACAATCACTTCATCGCCGTCTTTGGTCACCACTTTCTTTGAGACCAGTTCACTGGCGGACATGTTCTGGGCAATCTCCGTGCAGAGGTTGGAACAGTAGATCATGCCTGCATGCTTGTTCGGGTTGGCCCGGTTGACTGCATCACGGAAGAAGGCAAACGGCGTTCCCGTTTCAACTGCCGACTTGAGAATCAGCCTGACGACTTCTTTCAGCACCAGCACCCGTTTGAAGATCCGTGCATCATTGACACAGTCAAGATAACGCTTCTCCCATTCTTCGCCATAGTAATCTTCCAGGGCATAGCCCTTGATCATGAGAATATCGTGGGGATCCATCAAGTACCAGTTCTGGTTCAGATCTTCAGAAGCCATCTTCCAGAACAGATCCGGGTAGCATACCGCCGGAAAGACATCATGTGCCTTCATGCGGTCATCGCCGTTATTGGTTCTCAGCTGCAGAAATTCCGGCAGATCCTTATGCCAGACATCCAGGTAGACGGCAACAGCACCCTGCCTGACGCCGAGCTGATCCACTGCGACCGCAGTATCATTGACCACTCTGATCCAGCGGATGACACCGCCGGATGCGCCTTCAAAGCCGCGGATTGATCCGCCTCTGGAACGCACCTTGCCAAAGTACATGCCCATACCGCCGCCGTACTTGGACACATCCGCAAATCCGGAGATGGAGTTATAGATGCCATCCAGGGAATCCGGCACCGTATCAATAAAGCAGCTGGACAGCTGATGATATGGCTTTCTCGCATTAGCCTGGGTCGGGGTTGCCATGGTGACCTTGTGCAGGCTCATCATGTCATAGAACTTCTTCACCCAGAGATCCCTGTCCTTCGGTTCTTTCATCGCCAGGTGCATGGCAATGCCCAGGTACATTTCCTGCGGCGACTCCAGCACTTCACGGTGATGGCTGTGAATCAGGTAGCGCTGGATCAATAGATCCAGACCGCTGTAGGTGAAACGGTCATTGCGTGTATTGTCAATCAGCTCTGCCAGCTGATCCACTTCTGCCTTCGGGTAGCTTTCCAGAATATAGTCGCCGTACAGTCCTTCTGCTGTCAGGTACTTCAGCTTTTCATAGAAGCTGTGGATACCGAACAGTTCTTCTTCTCTCTGCAGTTTCAAAGACAGATGAAAACCAAGCAGACGGCCGGCAATGATTTCCCATCTCGGCTCTTCCTTGGAGGTCATTTCAGCAGCGCTTCTGGTCAGCAGGTCCAGTTTTGCCTGTTCATCAAGATCTGCCTTGTCCATTGCAGAATACTTCTCTGCAAGACGGTTCAGGTCATAAGTCGGAAAATCGCGCTGGATCTTTGCCAGTACCGGGGCAATGGAATCCATGCCGATTTCATGAATCAGCTGTTCTCTCGACTTGCGCAGTTCTGTCCGTTTTTCACGGTACAGGATATAACTCTTGGCCGCCGCATAGCAGCCATTCTTCATCAGGGTCTGTTCAACAATGTCCTGGATCTCTTCCACAGACAGGTTATCCCGGCTGCTGAACTCGGCTTCCGCCTGTTTCAGAAGATCCTCGATCCGTACCTGATCTGCCTGTTCGTCCACACTCTGAAATGATTTTTTCATGGCCCGGGCGATTTTAGAGCGGTCGTAGGCCTCCTGTTTTCCGCTGCGTTTGATGATACTCTGCATAAAATGGTTTCCTCTCCAACTATCTTATTAAGAATAGAATAAGAGACCGTACTTTTCAATTCAGATGCCCGGGAAGATTCTCACTGATTATCTCAGCATTGATAGCCAAACGGCATTGGCCTGTGACTGCTGATACAGGTTTGATGATCGTGAAACTGATCAGTCTCTGTCCCAGCCATCGGGTACAATCCAGTGCTCTATCAGGTATCTGCCCATGCCGTCTTCTTCATTGGTATATGCTGTCACTGCATCGGCCAGTGATTTGGTATCATCAGTGCCGTTCTGCATACAGACACCCCAGCCTGCCTCTTTCAGCATGGCATTGTCATTGGTGGTATCGCCGAATGTCATGACTTCAGAAGCAGGAATCTTCATTTCCCTGCATAATGCCAGCAGTCCGACACCCTTGTTGACCCGGGGATCCTGGAACTCCAGCATGCCCGGATTGGTCTTGAACGCCTGATAATGTGTGGAAGGATGCGCTGCGGCATATGCCTCATACTCTGGCATCCGTGAATTATCCGGCACCCGGAACAGCACCTTGTGATTCTCTTCCGCCCACAGTTCAGAAATATCTTTGGCAACCCGGATTGTCGTATGGTTGCGCTCTCCTGCCAGTGCCATCATGTCATCCATGTGGTCGCATACCATCTCATTGTGCCCGTAGATAAACGGATTCAGTCCGGTCGGCTTCATCAGTTCAATGATGTTTTTGATGTCTTCCGGCTGCAGCTGATAGAAGGTATCCTTCCATTCATGAATGCGGTCATATACTTCGCCGCCGTTCATTCCGATAAACACATCGAACTGTTCCTTCAGGCCGTAATTCTCATAGCTTTCCAGCATGTGATGATCAACCGGCCTGCCTGAGCCGATTCCCGTCAGTACCCCATGGGCATGCAGGATCTCAATTGCCTGTCGGGTGATCGGCATCATATCACGTGCTTCGTTAACCATTGTGCCGTCAATGTCGGCAACCATCATACTCAGTTTCTTGATCATGGATTCATTCCTCTTCCTATCTGTCTCAATGGCTTTATTATAGTGAACCGCATCAAAAAAGGATACCGGTTTCCCGATATCCCATTGGAATACAGTGGAGATTAAGCCTGTTTCTCGGCTTCTTTCTTGGCCTTTGCGGCAGCCTTTTCAGCCTGACGCTCTTTCCAGAGTTCATCAGCCTTAGGAGCCCAAGCAGCAGCGTAAGGTCTTGTCTTCTTGGCCAGCGCTTCCGGTGTTTCCGGTGAAGTCAGGTCAGTGGAATGAGCACCTGTTTCAGCGACCAGTTTGCCGAGCTCTTCAGGATTCTCGAGCATTGGGCACGGCTGCAGCATGTTCTCATTGAACGGCTGGTTCTCACGGTACTTCATGAACAGCGGCTGACGCAGGCAGTCCAGAAGATCGGAGTCCTTGATATTAGCCTGGCTGTAATGGATGAAGACACACGGTTCAACATCGCCGTTGGAGTTGATGTGGCAGTAGTTCTTACCGCCGGCAATGCATCCGCCGATGTACTCGCCATCGTTCTGGAAGTCGATCGTGAAGATCTCATGCGGGTTCTCGAGGGAACGTACTTCACGGACACGGCGATAAACGTATTCACGCTCATCCGGTGTCAGCAGCAGTTCAGGAGAAGCGTCGTTGCCGACTGGCATGTAATGGAAGTACCAGGCAATACGTGCGCCCTTCTTCTCGAGCAGGTCGTAGTATTCATCACTGGTAACCATCTTGTAGTTGTAGTGGGTGTAGCAGACAGAAACTGCGAACACAATGCCGTACTTCTTCAGAAGATCCATTGCGTTCATGACCTTCTGGTAGCAGCCCTCGCCGCGGCGTGCATCGTTGGTTTCCTCAG
The DNA here is from genome assembly GCA_022486935.1 of Solobacterium sp. Lineage (GTDB taxonomy): Bacteria > Bacillota_I > Bacilli_A > Erysipelotrichales > Erysipelotrichaceae > Bulleidia. Next base: position 14,730 of record JAKVJO010000016.1, read on the forward strand.
TGCCTTCCAGGGAAATAGCGAAGCTGAGGTTGCCGAGTTCCTGGCACTTCTTGGCGAACTCTTCATCAATCAGAGTAGAGTTGGTGAAGATGTGGAAATAGCAGTCGTTATGCTTTTCAGCAAGCTTGATGATATCCCACTTCCGGGTCAGCGGTTCGCCGCCGGTCATGATATACATGTAGATGCCAAGTTCCTTGCCCTGTGTAACAAGCTTATCCATCTGCTCGTTGGTCAGGAACACTTTGTGGCCGTACTCAGCTGCCCAGCAGCCAGTGCAGTGCATGTTGCACGCAGAGGTCGGGTCAAACAGAATGGTCCATGGAATGGAGCACTTGTACTTGGCAGCCATCTTGCGCTCTCTCGGCAGACCGATCATGGAAGCGTTGACGACGAAGTTCTCGAAGAACTTGTCGAGGCAGTTCGGATCAATCTCGTGGAACAGACGCATTGTGTACTTGTACCACTTGCTGTCCTTATCTGTTAATACCTTGCGGACGAATGCCAGCTGGTTCGGCATGGCAACTGCTCCGCCGTATTTGTCCAGCCAATCCAGAATCTTCGGGATGTTGTTTTCCGGGTCTTTTTCCAGATATCCGAGAACCTGTTTCAGGCCGAATGCTTTTACTGATTCAGACAATGTCTTTTGCATCTTTTTCTCTCCTTATTGAACGATCTTAGTGTATTCCCAACGTTTGGCTAATTCAAACAAAAAAGACCCAGTTTATACAACCTTTGAAAAGTGTCTACCAACGCATGAAAGTTGCACATGCACGAAAAAGAGTGCCTTTTGAGCACTCCTGTATGACGATCTTCAGTTTGCGGAAGCAGTTGGTTCAGATGATGCAGCAGCGGCGGATGGATCCGCTGACGGTGAAGCAGATTCAGCTGCCGCAGCAGTCTGATCGTCGTAGATCTGATCGGCAATCATCTTGCCTGAGACAAATGACCAGGTGTTTTCAGCGTCCTGTGAAGTCTGCGATCCGAATACACCGCCGACACATTCACCGACTGCGTAGAGACCCTGAATCACATTGCCGTCGCTGTTCAGAACTTCCAGATTTGCATTGACGCTGATTCCGCCAAGTGTGGTGTAATAGCACGGCTGTTCTTTGACGATGTAGTAAGATCCGCTCTCCTTGAAGCTGGTGCCAAGATGATCGGAATCTCTTCCATATACCGTGTCTTCTTTTCCTGCAATCATGGAATCATAGATATCTGCAGTGTTCTTCAGCACTGTACTGTCAAGACCTGCCGCTTCAGCTGCCTCTTCCAGTGTGCTTCCCTTGTATACTCCATTGCTCAGCCAGGAATTGATTTCATCGCTGAGATCGGTGCGCTTGCTCAGTTCCTCTTTCCATGCATCGAATGCGTCCTGTGTCATGACCACATACATGGATCCATCTGTCTGCATCATTTCCGCACCGAGCAGTTCACTGTTGGATGCGGTCTCACTGACAAACCGGCTGCCTTCGGAATTGACATAGATCATGCCGTAATCCAGTGCTGCAGCATTCGCACTTTCTGCATTGACGCCCGTTGTATCATTCAATGCCACACCGGCATAGGAATACTGGGCATCTGACATGGATACGGTAGAGACATTCAGATTCTCATCCCTGCCGAGAATAATCGCATCGCCGGTGCTGCTCAGTGAGCCGCCATACAGCGATCCGGAAAGACTGTCAGTTGTCAGCGATTCATTGGCACCATAGCCGCCGGTCGCAAGCACTACATAATCTGCTGTGATGTCATACACCTTGCCGGAAGTGCTGCGGGCAATGACTCCGGTCACTGCACCATTCTCCTGCTTGAGTCCGATCGCCCGGGTGCTCTTCATCACTTTGGCACCTGACACATCAATCTCACTTGTCAGAAGATCAGAGATCTTGTCAGCACTGCCGTCAAACTTCAGGACACGGTCATTGGAATAGCCATCCGCTGACTGCAGTCCGTCTTTGGTATTGAAGTCCACACCCAGATCATTCACCATCCAGTCAACCGTATCACCGGTATGTTCTGCCATGGTACGCAATAGATCTGCACTGCCGGTTGATCCGCCAAAGGTCATCAGATCCTGACCGAGTGATTCTGCTGAATCCGTGCCGCCCAGAGAATCCATCAGTTCTGATCCGGTCACAATCATCGAGCCGTCACTGTAGGCAAACGTCCCACCGAGATAGGAGTTCTTCTCCAGCAGCACCGTCTTGACCCCAAGCTGTTCCAGACGCAGGGTTGTGGCAAGTCCAGAAGCACCGCTGCCGATGACAACCACTTCCGTCGTCATCTCTGTCACATCTGTCTTGGCTGTTCCGGTCTTATCTGTCTGCCAGTCATCCGCACTGCCGCCGGCCTGGGTAATCGCATCTGCCACGGCATTGATAATTGCCTTGGAGGTAACTGTTGCGCCGGTTGAAAGATCGACGTTCAGAGACTGGTTATCCATGATCTCCTGGGGGATATCCTGCAGGGCATCATCCGCGATACCGGCAGTCTCGGACTGTTCGGTAATTTCCACAGAAGTGATGGAGTCCGTAGTGACTGTCACGGATACTTTGACATCTCCGTTTTCTCCGGCAGCAGTTCCTTCATAGGTGCCGGCGGTCATCAGCTTGCTTGTGTCAGTTGTTGCAGTGCTGCAGCCAGCCAGCGTTACTGCAAGAAGCAGTGCCGCGGCTCTGCGCAGGTATGTTTTCTTTTTCATATGAAGGGATTATATCACCCCGTTTCATCTGTGAAAGTGATTTCACATGTCTTCACATATTATTCAGACAGCATTCCTTTTTTCATAACGTCTGTTTCGTATCATAACAGTGTCGAAAGGAGGACAGCGTGAGCGGTCCACAAGCCGCAGAACGATTGAAACCCTAAAATAAAAACTATCTTTCCCCCCTAAGAAGATAATTTGTATCAGAGAAGCCTTCGTTACAGCGGAGGCTTTTTTCATGCATGCATATTGAAGCCATCCCATACACTTCACACATTTTGAACATGGGATTATTTCCGCTTTTTCGATACAATAAGGATAAGAGATCACAGCATCAGTGTTTCAGCCAATTAATCGAATGCAGGAAAGGAGCCCCGCCATGACCAACTGGAAAGACGAACTCAGCCGCAACATCACAACGGTATCAGAACTCCGCACCAAGCTTGCACTCAGCGATGACGAAGCCCGCGGAATGGAGGAAGTAGTACATTATTTTCCCATGTCCATCTCCCGCTACTATTTCTCATTGATTGACCCTGACGATCCCCATGATCCGATCCGCAAGATGTGTGTACCCGCTACCGCCGGTCTGGACCGTGAAGGACTGCTGGATACCAGCGGCGAACAGTCCAATACTGTCCTGCCGGGAATGCAGCATAAATACCGTGAAACGGTCATGATCCTCTCCACCAATCAGTGCGGCATGTACTGCCGCTACTGTTTCCGCAGACGCCTGGTCGGGCTCAGCGGCAATGAGGTGGCCAGCCACATTGATGAAATGGTTGATTATGTCAAGGATCATCCTGAAATCAGTGACATCCTGATCTCCGGCGGCGATGCACTGCTGAATGACAACAGCGTCATTGAAGAGTATCTGCAGAAGTTCTCTGCCCTTGAGCAGCTGGACTTCATCCGCATCGCGACGAGAACCCCTGTCACCTTCCCGTGCCGCATCAACAGCGACCCTGAACTGCAGGCACTGCTTGCCAAATACAATCAGATCAAACAGCTGTATGTCGTCACCCACTTCAATCATCCCCATGAGTTGAGTGAAGAAAGCCATCAGGCAGTGCAGACACTGCAGCGTCTCGGCATCCCGGTCAAGAATCAGACTGTCCTGCTGCAGGGCGTCAATGATGATCCGGAAACGCTCAGTACACTGCTGAAGGGATTAACCTCCTGGGGAATCATTCCCCATTACATCTTCCAGTGCCGGCCAGTGCTTGGCGTCAAGAGCCGCTTCCAGGTACCGCTGGAAAGAGGCAGTGAGATTGTCAATGCGGCCAATGCCAGACAGAACGGCTTTGGCAAGTCTGCCCAGTACACCATGAGCCATGTTACCGGCAAGATCACCATTTTCGGGAAAAATGATGCAGGTGAAATGGTCTTCCAGTACCGTCAGGCAAAGAACCCTGCCGATATCAGCCGGATCTTCACCAGAAAGTTGAACAGCACGGATACCTGGCTCGAAGAACTCTGATTGTTTCCAATCTTCATATTAATAAGATTAAGGACTGCAGATCATTTGAAACTGCAGTCTTTTTTCCGGTTTCTTAAATCGTTTCCAACCATGTTGACAAATCTGTATTGTGATATTAAATTGATATCACATCGATACATCGAACGAAACGGATGGATCGATTCATCGGAGGGAAACTCTTATGTTACAGGTTACTGATCTTCATAAGTCATTTGATCAAAAGGAAATTCTGAAGGGCATGTCCTTCAGCGTAGAGGATGGGGAAATCTACGGTTTCATCGGACATAACGGCGCTGGCAAGACTACAACAATCCGCTGCTGTGTCGGCATTCTGGAACACGAACAGGGAATCATCACGATTGGCGGCAAAGATCTTGCAAAAGAACCGGTTGCCTGCAAGCAGATGCTTGCCTACATCCCGGACAATCCTGATCTTTACGAGAATCTGACCTGTATCCAGTATCTGAACTTCGTTGCTGATATCTTCGGCATGAGCAGTGAAGGCAGACTGGATAAGATCAATTCCCTGGCAAAGGAGCTGGAGATCTATGATCAGCTCGGCGATCAGATCAAGACACTGTCGCACGGCATGAAACAGAAGATTGCAGTTATCAGTGCCTTCATGCATGATCCGCGCCTGCTGGTGCTGGATGAACCGTTTGTCGGTCTGGATCCAAAATCCACCTATGTACTGAAGCAGAAGATGCGCCAGCTGTGTGACAGCGGTGCCAGTGTATTCTTCTCTTCCCATGTACTGGAAGTGGTTGAAAACCTCTGCGATCACATTGCCATCCTGAAGGAAGGACAGATCATCCGTCAGGGAACCACGCAAGAGATTGTCCATGGCGGTCAGACGCTTGAGGAAGTATTCCTGGAGCTGGAAGGAAATGAATAAATCAATACTGCTGATTAAAGCCCAGCTGAAGAATCTCTTTCACAAGAGCCGGAAGAAATCCATGAATGAAGGGATTACACCGCTGCTCATCACAGCCGGTGCAGTGATCTATATCTCCGTCATGTATACCAATATGTTTCTGGATATCCTGCCGGATGAGATCGGGTATTATGTCCTCTACCTGATGACCGGCTGCTGTGTTGCACTGCTGATCATCATGGGCGTCACCACTTCACAGGGAATGCTGTTCGGCTTCAAGGACTTTGACTTCCTGAGTGCCCTGCCAATTACCAAACGGGACATCGTCATCAGTAAAATCTCAACGTTCCTGATCTATGAATACCTGTATGCGGCTGGAATGATGCTGCCATGTATTCTGATCTACGGTGTCAGATTCCATGCATCGGCACTGTTCTATCTGTTTTCCATCCTTGGCACGATTGCCATGCCGCTGATACCGATTGCCATTGCTTCCCTGATCGGGCTTCTGGTCAAAGGACTGTCTTCCAAGTCCAGACACAAGTCCATGATGAGCATTGCAATGACCTTCGTCTTCCTGATTATCGTCTTTATGATCTCCTTCGGCATGGGTTCAAAGTCCGAGGCCCAGAATATTCAGGCATTGAGCAGCACTGCTGAACTGCTGCATACCTGGCTGCCAAGTGTTGCCTGGTACATTGATGCAGCGATCAATGAAAATGCCCTGCTGTTTCTACTGGCAGCTGCGATCAACATTGGTGTCATGGCTTTGTTCATCTGGCTCATGAGCCCGGTGATATTGAAAGTCGGGGCAGCCGGTGATCAGGGATATCACGTCAAGAACTTCCGCCTGAAACGTTCTGAGAAACGTTCTGTACAGAAAGCACTGTTCCAGAAAGAAGCCTCCGGCTACTTTGGCAGCCCTGCCTATGTCGGGAATACATTGCTGCCGGCAGCCATGATGCTGATTGCAGTGGTCTATGTTGTCTTCAACCGGTCTGCCATGCAGGCTGTCATGGAACTTGGACTACCGATGGATGTCATCTGGCTGCTGATCATTGTATGCTTTGGCCTCATGGTTCACAGCTGTACAACTACCGGTGTCAGTATTTCACTGGAAGGAAACAAGTTCTGGATCCTGCAGACACTGCCGCTTAATGCAAAAGATATCTTCAAAGCCAAGCTGTTCTTCAGCATGACAGTTCAGCTGGTCCCGACAATCATCGGCATGGTGATTGTCCACATCGCACTGGGCATCTCTCTGCTGTATCTTGTGATCGGGATTGTGTACCTGATTGCCGTTGCACTGTTCTCCAGTCTCTTCGGGCTGTGCATCAACCTGCGCTTTCCGAAACTGCAGTTTGACCGGGAGATCATTGTCATCAAGCAGAGTGCCTCCAGTATGATTACCATCTTTGCCAACCTCGGCATCGGCCTGGCTATTCTGTTCATCTCCATCAACCTGGTTACTCCGTTCAGTTCCATCGGCACGGCAGCCTTTCTGCTTGCCGCATACATCCTGAGTGATCTGGTCATGATTTATGACCTGAATCACCGTGGACTGAAACGTTTCCTGGCATTAAACTGACACATGCGTTTCATGCATGGATCAGTTTGGCTCATGCTATACTTTGTTCAACCTAAGGAGGATTCAATACTATGGGATTTTTGATTCTGATCATCGTTCTGATTATCATCGTGATACTCTGCCTGAACATTGTTCCGCAGTCCAACGCCTATGTTGTCGAGCGTCTTGGCAAATACCGCTGTGTCTGGTTCGCCGGCCCGCATCTGAAGATTCCGTTCATTGATGCTGTACGCAGAAAAGTACTGCTCAAGGAACAGGTCGCAGACTTCGCACCGCAGCCGGTCATCACCAAGGATAATGTCACCATGCAGATCGACTCTGTTGTCTACTTCAAGATTACGGAACCGAAGCTCTATGCCTACGGCGTTGAGAACCCGATCATGGCAATGGAGAATCTGACTGCCACTACCCTGAGAAACATCATCGGCGATATGGAACTCGATGAAACACTGACGTCCAGAGAAGCCATCAACTCCAAGATGCTCGCTACAATCGATGCCGCTACTGATCCATGGGGCATCAAAGTCACCAGAGTAGAGCTCAAGAACATCCAGCCGCCGACTGCCATCCGTGAAGCCATGGAGAAGCAGATGAAGGCAGAGCGTGAAAAGAGAGCTGCCATCCTGACTGCTGAAGGCGAAAAGCAGTCCATGATTCTGGAAGCTGAAGGTAAGAAAGAATCTGCTGTGCTGAACGCTGAAGCAGAAAAGCAGGCAACCATCCTCGCTGCAGAAGCATCCAAGGAAAAGGAAATCCGTGAAGCAGAAGGCCAGGCTGAAGCGATCCGTCAGGTCCAGCAGGCAACTGCCGATGGTATCCGCATGATCAAGGATGCCGGTGCAGATGAAACTGTCATGAAACTGAAAAGCTATGAGGCATTCGAAAAGGCTGCCAATGGCCAGGCTACCAAGATCATCATCCCTTCTGAACTCGCATCCATTACCGGAACGATCAAAGGTATTGCGGAAGCGGTGAAGTAGTATGGCAATTGCCGCAATCCTGACCATCGTCATTCCTGTCGTCTTCATTGCCATTCTGGTATCTGTCGCTTCAGCAAAGAGGACACGGGATCAGGAAGTGATTTCTTCAGACGGCCATGTCGTCCCGGAGAATCAGGATGTTACCTGCACCAGGTACGGCCACCGTCACAGCAGGGAAGAAGCCTCCAACACTGCAGAGTTCGGCTCCCGCTACATTGTGCATAATGATCCGGAAGAAGGATATGTTGTCCTGAACGGCATTAAGCACCGGATCACTGACTGTAAGAATCTATGAATTTTCAAGAGAGTACTCCGTATTGGGGTACTCTTTTGCATGCTTTATATAAGTAGTTCACTCATACCAATTTTCTAGTATTTATCACGTTTTCCGCATATAATGAACCCCGTATGAAAAAGAAAAAACTGACAACGTTCGGCAAAACGTTATTTGCCCTCTTGATTGTTGCGGCAATCGCAATTGTATTGGTACTGGTCAAACCGTGGGACCGGTTCAAATCAGCGGCACCGATTGAAACTGCTGCAGCTTCCGCAAGTGCTTCTGCAAGTGCTGCACCGACAGTTGATCCAAGCCAGACAGCAGATTATCAGAGCCGCAAGAACACCAACCCGGATTATGTCGGTGAACTGGCATTCGAAAGTGGTCTGGTCGATCAGAATGTCGTACAGTCTACTGACAACGACAAATACCTGAATCTCAGCTGGGATCTGCAGGACAGCACCCATGGTGCAGCCTTCCTGGACTACCGCAATACGATGGATGATCAGAATCTGATTATCTACGGCCACTTCGTCTACCTGGATGAAAGCCTGATGTTCTCCCCGCTTCATCAGTTAAAGGATCAGGCCAACTATGAAGCCAACAAATACATTGATCTGAAACTGGAAGACACTACCCGCAAATATCTGGTTACCGATGTCTTCTACTACGAGATGGATAATGAGAACCTGATGTATTACTACACTGCATACAGTTCTGATTACTTCAACACCTACTACACCAATGTCAAAGCCGCGGACTTCTACGACACCGGCGAGTCACTGACCATGGATGATCACTGGCTGACCCTGCAGACATGCGTGCGTGACCGCGATGATCTGAGATTGATTGTACTGGCCAAGGAAGTTACTGAATAATATCTGAAGTCATCTCAGAAGAGATGGCTTTTTCTCTAGGCACATTCATTGACCGGCATCTCTGGTTAGCATATCCTAACTTAAAGAAAGTTGAATCTTTCTTGAGTTCAGGAGGTATATGAATATGAATAACGAACTCAGCACCAGACTCAATGGCTATCTCGCCGACGTTGCAGTCTCTTATGTGAAGACACATAATCTGCACTGGAATGTAGTCGGCCCCCGCTTCAAGGAAACACATGAATTTCTGGAGACTGTTTATGACGCCTTCAATGATATTCTCGATGATACGGCAGAACTGCTGGTCATGAATGGCGCCAAACCGCTGGCCAGCATGAAAGACTATCTTGCCGTCACCAAAATCAAAGAGCTCGACAGCAAGGACATCAGTATCAATGATGCACTGACCTCACTGCTGAATGATCTGCAGATCCTGAAACAGGATCTTGAAGAGATCTTCTCTTCTGCAGACGCAGATCACCAGTACGGCATCGACAAGCTGTCAGACAATCTCAGCTATTACAGCAAAACGATCTGGTTTGTCCAGTCCATGCTGAAGTAGGTAGAAAAAGAGCCGGAAGGCTCTTTTCATTTGCGGAAGTCTCAAACAGGCACCGCAATTCTGTTTGCTATTGTTTGATGGTGATTCTGCCCTGCGGTGCGGCATATGTTTCGTCAATCACGCCGCCAAGCCCGTTGGTCAGATAGTCTGACAGTGCATCTTCCAGGGGAATGCCGGTATTGAATCCAGCAGTATCATATGCGTACTTGAATGCATAGTATGTATCGCCGCCTGCCCCGATAAAGTCATTGCTGGCAATGGTATAGGTCGCATTGAGATCAAAATCGTTCCCGCCGACACTGGTGATGGTGACTCTTGATCCCGGGTCTGCCGGTTTGTAATACGTGGAGGAAGGATACTGTTCGCCCTGGGCATATTCCACTGTGGTATCAACGGTATAGACAATCCCGGACACCTGTGGGAACGCGCCAAGCACTTCCGGTGTACTGAAAGTCGCCGCTTCCAGTGCCTCCAGCAGTTCTGCACCGGTCACGTCAACCGTCACGATGACATTGCCGAATGGGAATACGCTCTTCAGTGTCAGCATGCTGATATCTCCTGCTGAGATGGAATCACGGATACCGCCGCCGTTCATGATCGCCGCATCGACGTGTTTGGAAGTGTTGTTCTGCACTTCATACATCACTGCATCACATACAAAGTCACCGAGGTTGGTCTCCATACTTCTGACATCTGCCTTGACGCCATCAAGATCAACTGTCGAAGTTCCGATTGTGGTGCCAAGTTCTTTTTCGATTTCTGTTTCGTAGTCATTGATATCCTGGGCCACTGTTTCATTCTGGTTGACTGCCGGAATCAGTTCAGCAGATACTGAATGATCCTGGTTGACTGTCAGCTTGCCAAGGTTATGGCCGTAGCAGCCAGTCTGTACCAGCAGCGTATCATTGACCATCTCATTGACTTCAGAATGGGAGTGCCCGTCAATGAATACATCAATGCCGGTTGTATTCTCAATCACATCAATGGAACGATTCGGGGCACTGGACTGATTCACGCCCAGATGTCCCAGACAGATAATCAGATCACAGTTTTCGTTCTTCAGTTCATCAATCTGATCCTGGGCGCATTGATAAAGATCATCACCCTGGGCAAACGTCAGGCCGGCTATGTGATCCGGATTGGTTCCGGTCATGGTCGTCGGTGTATCCAGTCCGAACACACCGATCTTCATTCCGCTGGAAGTGGTGAAGATATGATTGGCATCCAGCAGCAGTGTTCCATCTGATGTCCTTGTAATGTTTGCCGCAAGGATCGGGAATCCGGCATCTTCTTTGATCTTGAGCAGATTGTCGCTGCCCCAGTCAAACTCATGATTGCCTGCTTCCATCAGGTCATAGCCGGTTTCAGTCATGTACTTGATCGCACTGGCTCCCTCATCCTGATTGACGATCGGTTCTCCCTGCGTATCATCGCCTGCCGAGAACAGATACGTGTCATACCCTGCTTCAACCAGATCCTGTTTCTCTTTGGCAATTCTTGCATAGCCCCAGCTTGGCTCATCCGTATCATTGATGATGCGTCCGTGCACATCATTGGTGAACAGGATGATGGCTGCGACATCGGGATCTTTCTTTGAACCAGCTGAAGCTTCTGCTGAAGCAGTGGCAGAGACTGCTGCAGAAGAGGTGCATCCTGCAAGCATGGCCGCACACAGGCAAAGCCCGGTTAATTGTTTATTCAGTTTCATGTTTTTCTCCCCATGATGCTCGATAACGATATTATACGTGCCAAAGTTCTTCTATGACACCGGAAACCACATTGTGCTGGCGCGTTTCACATTTCATCGCTAGTTACAAATATGACTAAATTCATTACAATTGTGTTGGAGGACTTATGAATCCATATACAGTCGCCTCTCTTGTCATCAATGCGATGATCATCTGTATCCTGATCATCCCGGGTCTTTGACACCCATTCAAACATTGATTTCTCAGAAGCGGCTTAGCAGTCGCTTTTTTTAATGGAAAATTTGTCAAATTAATTGCGTTTGATACTGGTTATATTTGGTTATATGTGCTATACTGTTCTAAGGAGGTATCTGTTATGCATGTCGGCTATTCCGGTAAGAAAGGTTCTGAGACTCTTTATGTCACTCTGTCCTATGTTAAGAATGGAAAAACCACTTCCAAACCGTATCGAAAACTGGGGAATGTCGTTGATCTCCAGAAATCACTGGGCACGGATTATAACGGCGTTCTTGAATGGGCAAAGAAAGAATGTGCTAAAGATACCAAGGCTTACAAAGATGAGAATGAGAAAGTGATTCTGTCTCTTTCTCCCTCTCAGTTAATCAATCAGAATGAAAAGCGCACTTTCAACTGTGGATGTTTATTCCTCAACTGTCTTTTCCGGGATCTAAGACTGGATAACATCGTACGCAACATTGATACACGTCACTCCTATGAGTACAACCTGCGTGCCATTCTCTCTGACCTGATCTGTGCAAGAGTGATCGAGCCCGGTTCAAAGATGAGTTCTTACCGTACTGCGCAGCAATTCCCTGAACCGCCCAAGTATGATCTTCACGAAGTATATCGTGCGTTATCTGTGCTGTCTGAAGAGAGTGATTATATTCAGAGTGAGGTATATCGCAATAGCAATCATATCCACGCGCGCAATTCAAAGGTTCTCTATTACGACTGTACCAACTACTACTTTGAAATCGAACAGGAAAGCGGAGACAGGAAATACGGGAAGTCCAAGGAAAACAGGCCGAATCCGATTGTCGGTATGGGACTGTTCATGGACGCCGACGGAATACCGCTCGCATTTGATCTTCACCCCGGCAGCCGGAATGAGCAGCTGACACTGAAGCCGTTGGAACAGAAAGTCATCCGTGACTTCGAATGTGCAGAGTTCATCTACTGTTCTGACAGCGGATTGGGATCGGAAGACAACAAGCAGTTCAATGATATGGGCGGACGTTCCTACGTCATTACACAGTCATTGAAGAAACTGAAGGCAGAAGATCGCGAGATAGCACTGAATCCAAAGCAGTTCAGAAAGATCGGGTCGAAGAAGTTCATTGATCTGACTCAGCTGGATGAAACAGATGAAGAAGTAAAAGACACCATCTACTACAAAGAAGTACCGGTAGAAACCAAGAAATTATCACAGACGATGCTTGTCACATATTCACCGAAGTACAAGGCGTATCAGCAAAAGATCCGGCAGTCTCAGATCGAGCGGGCCGAAGCAATGATCGGTGACGGCAGCGGAAAGCCGGGAAAGCGAACACGCAATCCCAACGACCCTGCACGCTTCATGAAGAAGACTTCGGTAACCGCAGATGGCGAAACAGCAGACAGGGAATTCTATGAACTTGATCAAGAAGCGATCGACAAAGAGGCAATGTATGACGGCTTCTACGCCGTCGTAACAGACATGGAAGCAGATCCATCCGAGATCATTGCGATCAATCAGCGCAGATGGCAGATCGAAGAGTGCTTTCGAATCATGAAGACCGACTTCAAAGCAAGACCGGTATTTCTCTCAAGAGACGACAGAATCAAAGCACACTTCCTGATCTGTTTCCTGGCACTGCTTGAATACAGACTTCTCGAGACAAAGCTCGGAAACAAATACACTGTCACAGAAATCACGGGAACACTGAGAAAGATGAATCTCTGTGAGGTAGACAATCAAGGCTACGTTCCGGCGTACACCCGAACACAGTTAACCGATGACCTGCATGAACTGTATGGATTCAGGACTGATACACAGATCATCCGTAAATCAAAGATGCGCAGTATCATCAAACAGACCAAAAACAGATGATATAACTAACATCGCATACAGAACGCAACAAGCCGATTCCCGCTAGTTCATGGGTTCTCGGCTTGTTTTTCTTATTCTTGACTGTCAAAGTCAGGATTATACGTGCCAAAGTTCTTCTATGACACCGGAAACCACATTGTGCTGGCGCGTTTCACATTTCATCGCTAGTTACAAATATGACTAAATTCATTACAATTGTGTTGGAGGACTTATGAATCCATATACAGTCGCCTCTCTTGTCATCAATGCGATGATCATCTGTATCCTGATCATCCGCGTATCCAGAAAATTCGACCGGCCGGAGAATAAGCTTTTCCTTCTCTTTCCGGTTCTTTTGATGATGTCTGCCCTGTGCATCGATCTGACATCCGAACTGAATGCAGCACGGATCTACGGAGATGTCTTCACAGCTTCTGCCGTTCATATGACCGGTCTGTTTCTGAAGCTGCTGCTGGCCTATATCGTTACCATTTATAGTTTTGCCCTGATTGAAATCACTGAGTCATCACATCGCTCAGCAGGAAAGAAGTTCCTGCTGGCTGTACCAATGTTCCTTGCACTGATAATTGCCATCCTGAATCAGAAGTATCATCTGATCTTCTGGTTTGACAGTTCATTTGTCAATCATGCCGGGTCATTTGATTTCCTGTATTATCTGATCGCACTGTTCTATCTGGCATATGCATTCCTGCTGCTGTACCGCAAGCGGATATTCATCAGCCGCACAACGTTATATACCGCATCGATCCTGATCGTATTCTCAGCAGCCGGCATGCTGGTCAACAGCAAGCTTCATATCGTCAACTTTGATATCTTTGTGCACAGCATCTCGTGTCTGGTCATGCTGTATGTCATCCTGGATTCAACAGAGATGGTACGGATGCTGACAAAGAAGAATAAAGAAGTCACTGAGATCACCCAGCAGACAATTGAAGCACTGACCAGTGCCATTGAAGCCAAGGATGCCTATACCGAAGGCCACTCTTCCAGAGTCTGTGAAATCTCCTGCAAGCTGGCAGAGAAGATGGGCTTCAATGAAGAACAGATGCAGAATCTGTACTATGCGGCCATGCTGCACGACGTGGGCAAGATCGGCATTCCAAAGGAAATCCTCGATAAGCCAGGAAAACTAACCGCTGAAGAATATAACACCATCAAGAAACATACCCTGATCGGTGAACGCATCACTGCCAAGATCACCCTGGTGCCGGAGATCCATGAAGCAGCCCGCTGGCACCATGAACGCTGGGATGGCAAAGGCTATCCGGATGGACTGTCGGGCAAGGATATTCCACTGGTTGCACGGATTATCAGTGCAGCGGATGCCTATGATGCAATGAGCCGGGCAAGAGTCTATTCACCGGCCAAGAGCTTACCGGAAATCCGTCAGGAGTTTATTGACCAGCGTGGGAAACAGTTTGATCCCTATATTGATGATATTGTTGTCATGATCATGGATGAAGAACACCCGGAACTCACAAGGAAGGCTCAGCATGCAGAAACAGAAAGCGCGTGAAGAGCTGATCGCGGCATCTGCCCTGCTGCACTCCACGCCAGGCGGCTATCAGCGCTGCATGGAGCATCTTCATTTGAACAATGAATCTGAAGTACTGCAGGCATGCATCAAGGCAATCAATGATCCAAAAAGCCTGATCATACGGGCAGGCAAAAACTACTATGTTGAAGATACGGAATACCGATTCACGATCAACGCGTCAAGTAAGTCCATCATCACTGCATATTGCACTGTCAGATAATTTTATAATGTGTATTTCGGCCCATCTTCACGGTAGATGGAATAACAGTTCTTCTTTTTCTTTGCCTGGTACAATGCCTTATCTGCCTCTTTATACGCAGTTTCAAAATCTTTGTTACAAGCAGCCGAGCAGAATGTGACACCGACACTGATACTGATCTTCTGATCGCCCAGTTCTGCAAACACCATACCCTGTATCCGTTCCAAGAGACCATTGACCCGTTCAATTCCCATATCCTGATCTGTCAGGCTGTCGGCATAGACCATGAACTCATCTCCGCCAAGACGCATGATGACATCCTGCCGGCGGAAGGAATCTTTCAGACACCTTGCCGCAAACCGCAGTACGTGGTCGCCCATATCATGGCCATAGGTATCATTGATCCGTTTGAAGTCATCGATATCCATTTCCACCAGCATGCCCCCTTTGCCCTGCAGCATCAGCAGTCTTGCGCTCTCTATACCTGCTCTTCTGGTCAGCACATCCGTCAGGGAGTCGATCTCTGAGATATGCTTCAGCTTCATGGCATCTTCAACACTGGCGATCCTGTCTTTCAGAATCAGCCGGTCCATCAGCAGGCCAAGCAGGGTAAACATGGCCGTATTGATCAGGTCCACATTGAACAGTGCCGTACTCTTGCAGGCATGGCTGAACAGCAGGAAGACTGCTGCCCATACACCGGTAAAGATCATCACATGTTCC
>JAKVJO010000017.1 GCA_022486935.1 Solobacterium sp.
ATATCTGAAGCTTCCCCTGCCTGGCATGATTCAGTCCTCGTATTCACCGGCGGAAGCTGTCTTCAAGGAATCATGGAAATCTACGGTACCTCTTCCATTTACACAAAGTACATGCTATATGCAGGGATCGGACTGGTTCTGATTGAACTGGCATTGAGATGCTATACCAGATCCACGGTCACTGTCAGCCAGCGTATGAAGGAATTCATGCAGTAGTCATCATCACAGATATCAGGTTGAGCAGCTGTCTAATCAGGCAGCTGTTTTCTTTTGCAGGATGCTTCTGCAGTTGCCTGAGCACATCGAATGGATGAAAGGATCCTACTGGAAATGACGGATGATCGTATCAGGTTTATATTGCCATTCAGAATCAAAGATCTTGAGCTGATCTCAGCCGAAATAAAAAGCCATTACCATTTGTGCTTCAACTCCTTAAACCGGTGATGTCAATGCACTGGAGAAAAGGAGGGCAATGAAGTCCGCAAACTGTAATGACCTACTTAGAATTGTACTCGCTGCATCAATGATATGAAAGCATAGTCCAATGATCAATCTGATTCTGTGCTGTGAATCTCGGTGCATTGCCAGATGATTTTCTCTGACAGAATGCTTTGAACACTGCATTCTGTCGAGCTGTATGAATGAACAGCAAGCCGGTGGCAGACTGCAAAAGCATCGCAATGATTGCTGATCATACTGGCTCATACAACGCCGGCGATTGTGGCGCAGCCATGTCCGACGGCAGTGGCTCAATGATTCCGCCGTATTCATGCGGTATCAACTAGGATTGACAAAAACAAAGATTCTAAGGCAATGAACCAATCATGTTGATTCCAGTTTCTGGCATGTACCAAATCAGAAGATTGCCGGTCATTTGCATCAGCATTTGCATTCAATACCTGTCCCAATGTGAATGTGCCGCACGCAAAAAAGAATGGCATTGGATTGCCACTCTTTCTGTTGGAATCAGGACTGTGTTCCGCTTGCGGTGCTGCTGGAATCTGTACTGCCTGATCCCGGAGCGGTACTGGAGCCAGGCTGAGTCATCTGGCCTCTTCCGCCGCCACCGCCGCCCTGCATCATACCTGAAGCAGAGGAGAAAGTATTGACGTAGCTGATGATATCCGAGATGGTCACAGAACCAAGTTCTGTATCATCTTCATATACGGTATAGGTTTCACCCTGTTTCAGCTGATCACTGGCGTAGACCAGGTTCTGGTAAGTCTTTGATGTGGTATAGGTCGCAATTGTATTGCCTGAAGCGTCCTTGATTGTAACCGTACCGTTATTGCTGGTACCGATGGACAGGCAGTAGACCGTGCTGTCACTGGATGGTGTCTGCACCATGCCGGATGCACCGCCGGCATAGAGTGTACCGCCAGTCACTGTGAAACTGCCGTTGTAGTCCAGTGCTCCATTGCCGGAGTTCTGAGGCCCGTTGACTGTAACCGTACCGCCGCTCATTGTACCTGAGCCGTTCATATCCATGCCATCGCCATCCGCATCAACGGTGATTGTTCCGCCGCTGATGGTCAGCATACTGCCGTCATCACTGTCCATGCCGTTAGACGAAGTCGTGGTGCTCAGTTTGTTGGAAGTGTTAAGTCCATCATCACTGGCAGTGACATTGACAATGCCACCTTCAAGATTCAGATAGGTCGCTTCCAGTCCTTCATAGGAAGTCAGAACATTGACTGTACCGTCACTGATCTGCAGGGTGTTGTCTGCGTGCATGCCGTCATCGCCGGCATTGAGTTCAAGATCTCCGCCGGTAATGGTAATACTGCCTGCGGTATTGATCGCATCATCTTCCGAATTGATACTCAGCGTTCCGCCAAGGATTTCAATTGCGCCATCTGATGTAATGCCCTTGGACTTCTCTGTTGTATCCGCTGCTGTATCAGTGGATTCATCTTCGTCCGTTGACTGATCCATCTGCGGAGCAGTGCCATCCTGGCTCATCCCAGATCCATCGGCCGGCGCACTCATCTGCGGTGATGCACCGCTTTCTGTATCCGTACTGGAATCAGTCGAAGACTTTGTGGTTGCACTGGTTGTTGAATCAGTGCTGCTGTCTGCAGAAGATTCTGGGGTAGAACCGGTTGTGGAATCAGTAGTTCCATCCTGTGATGGCATGGTCTTGTTGAACCCGCCGCCCTGTTTCATTCCATCACCGCCAAAGCTGCCCATGTCACTCTGTGATGACTTGGTGGAAGCTTCTGAACCGCCGCCGGCTGTGATATCGACTGTTCCATCTACAAGTACTGCTGCACTGACAGTCTGGATTCCATCATCCCCTGCAGCGATTTTGATATCTCCGCCGTTGATAATAGCAATGCCGGAATCAGTATCCGTAGTATTGCTTGCCTTCATGCCATCCCCGGTAGAGGTGATATTCAGTGTACTGCTGTTGGTATAAAGAAGATCTTTTCCGACAATGCCGTCGTCTGCCGCATTGACAGTGATATTGGCATTGACGATCTTCAGCGTATCCTTGGAAGTAATGCCATCATTGTTGTTGGCTGTCACACTCAGTGATCCGGATCCATTCAGTACCAGATCATCATGTGAGAAGAGCGTTGCAGTCGCATCGGCATCTTCTGCAAATGTTCCCGCTGCAGAATCAGTCAGACTGTTTTCGGTATTGGCCGCAGAAGTGATGATCGTCTTGTCTGCCTGTTCCATGACGATTGCCGCACCGTCTGATGCAGTAATGGATGCGCCGTTCAGTACCAGTCTTACAGTACCGGATCCGGTGCAGTTGACACTGATGGAACCATTGAATGTACCGGACAGGATATAGGTACCTGCCCTGGTGATTTCAATCGTGCCGTTACTGAGGGATGCACCGCTGCCGCTGATTTCCGCATCACTGCCATTCAGGGTGATTTTGGTGGCTGAAGATTCATCAAATGTTTCCACGCTGTCTTCTGCATCCAGTACCATCAGTGAACTGTAATCACTGCTCAACGATGATGAAGCACTGCTGGATTCTGCAGAGACAGACGACGTTGATGTAGCACTGTTTCCGTATTGATAAGCTGCGTAGCCGGCGACCGCCAGGCATACTGCAAGCACTGCGTAGCTTTTAAATTTCATCGCAATTCCTCTCTTTAAAGTTCCGTTGCCGGCATTGCGTGATGTCCGCAGACGATGGACAGATTTCCATTTCTGGTGCGGAGTTCATCAATCATTGCCTTTTCGTTCTTTTCGTTCTTCAGACGCAGCTCATAGCTGATCTGGTACATGGTGCCAAGATTCACTGTCTTGGCTGACTGCAGTTTGATATCAGTTGCATATTTATTGAAGATGTCATCGAAGACAGAGATGTAATCCAGATCCTCTGGAATGGTGATCCTGAGGTTCCGATAATCATCACTGCTGCTGAGAAACGGTGCCTTGTTGAGCATGAAGAATGCCGCACACATGAATACCGTGCAGATGACCGCAAGCACTGCATAACCCATACCGGTTATCAGACCAATCCCCATGGCCAAAAAGATAATGACAATATCACTTGCTTTGCCTGGCAGTGATCTGAAGCGTACCAGGGAGAAACTTCCGGCAACGGCGACACCGACACCGATATTGCCATTGACCATCATGATCACCAGCATGACGATAGCCGGTAATACTGATACCGCCAGCAGGAAATTCCTGGAGGGACGGTCGCCTGCTTTATACGTCAATGCAATGGCAATGCCGCAAAGCAGACTGACCACTAAACAGATAAACACACTTGCTGCTGTAAATCCCGCACTCATTAAAGAATTAAACATGTAATACACTCCTTCCGGATTCATATCCGACATTTGATTCAAAGACCGGTTCCTGGGCAAAGACACGGTGATCCTTCAGCTGTTCACTGAGTTCCTGTTTGTAGATTGCCCCGTATTTGGAGAAGCTCGACGGTCTGATCTGCAGCCTCTGCAAGAGACTGACCAGCCATAATGGATAACGCTCTTCTGCTTTGATTTCCAGCAGCACTTCACCGTTCTTCAGATATTCTTTTTCGTTGCCATGGAAGCTCAGATCAATGTGATCGCTGCGATAGCGCAGATTTGTATCAAAGGTCATCCTGAGATCGCTGTCGAATTTTCCCGCATAGGAAAGCCGGTCATATGCCGCAAAGATCTTCGGGATTGGATGATACAGGGCAATCGCTGACGCCAGTTCCTGTGAGATCTGATCACTCCCGCTGAAACAGCCGTTCATGCAGAATTGGGCGGCATCCCGCAGTGACATGGAGGTTCTGCGCTTGGCAGTGACCCCCTCGTACTTCTTCTTCAGTTCCAGATATACCGGCGTATCTTCGGATGGCGACCCATAGGTTCTGAGCCGCAGCTTCTCTTTGTATTCAGGATGTTCCAGGCAATGGATAATCATTGCATTGTCTCTTGTATCCATATAGATGTTATGAACGGTATATTGGAAGTACTGATCTTCTTTCAGCCTGTTTCCGGCAGACTGTAGCAGCTGCTCCATCTGTTTTTGAGTGATCCGGTATTTGGTTTCAGTTCTTCTGAATGTATTGATCACGTTTGATTGATTCATGCATATGTTCTCCTTACGCCGACTATATTAAAAAATGACTATGAGGATACTTTGACATGAATCTGAAGTTTACCTGAATTTAACATTTCATTTTCTTAAGGTTCTTAAGATGAAAAAAGACCGGAGATATGCGATATCTTCAGTCTTTATAACGATTGCGTTCGTACCAACCGCCCTATTTCAGAAATCCCTTCAGGAATTTTTTGGCGGAGCGAATGCCCATATTCATGACTTCGTTTTCAATCTTGTTGGTTGCCTTCTTCGCCAGGCGGCTGCCGTATTCAGAGCGTTCCTTCTCTTTTTTGGCTTCTTCACGCAGTGTTTCCTTTTCCTTCATGGCCTGCAGCTTTTCGTCTTTCTTTGCCTGCTCTGCCTTTTCAGCTTCCACTGCTTCCGTCTGTCTGACCTGATCCAGTCCTTCATAGGCACTGGCCGCATTAAATGACTTCTCATACTTGCCATAGATGGAATCAGAAGAGATACAGTTGGAAACCAGGGTTGGATCAGCGATGCTCATGGAGGACTTCGGCGGCAGGATCTTCGTCTTCTGCACAATGGTTGGCGCACCGTCTTCATCCAGCACTGATACAAGCGCCGTACCGGTCTTCATGTTGGAGATCAGATCTGCCGTATTGAATGCCGGATTGGCCCGGAATGATTCTGCTGCGAGTTTGACAGCCTTGATCTCTGATGGGGTATATGCCCGCAGGGAATGCTCGATGCGGTTGGACAGCTGAGCCAGTACATCGCCTGGAATATCTGCCGGGCTCTGAGTGATAAAGAAGATACCGACACCCTTGGAACGGATCAGTTTGACTGTCTGTTCGATCTCGTCTACCAGCTGCTTCGGTGCGTCTTCAAACAGTGTATGTGCTTCATCAAAGAAGAAGACGATCTTCGGCTTATCGAGATCTCCGACTTCCGGCAGTTTCTGGTACAGTTCATTCATCATCCACAGCAGGAATGCCGCATACAGCAACGGATGGCGGAACAGTTCCTCGCACTCGATCATGTTCATCACGCCTAGACTTCCTTCGCAGGATAACCAGTCATTGATATCCAGGGCTGGCTGACCGAAGAATACATTGCCGCCCTGAGAATCCAGTTCCAGCAGTTAGCGCTGGATGGCGCCGATCGACTGTTTGGTCACATTGCCGTACTTGACAGTATAGTCTGCAGCGTGCTGACCGACATACTCACACATTGCCTGCAGATCTTTCAGGTCAATGATATTGAGATTCATGTCCTGGGCAGCCTTGAAGATGATGTTCAGATTGCCCTGCTGGGCATCGGTGAGTGACATGATACGGGACAGCAGTTCCGGTCCCATCTCTTCCATCATTGCCCGTACCGGATGGCCATTGGTTCCATAGAGGTCGAAGAAATGAACCGGATACTTCCGGCATTCAAACTCTTCAGTGATTCCCATAGAATCAAGTCTTGCCTGGATCTGTGATTTGTCTCCCGGTACAATCATGCCGGAAAGATCCCCTTTGACATCGGCAATGACCGTTGGAACCCCGAGTTCACTCAGGCTTTCGGCGATCACTTTCAATGTAACTGTCTTTCCGGTACCCGACGCTCCGGCAATGAATCCATGCCGGTTCATCTGCTTTGGATCAAGATATACTTCCGTTTCTTCTGCTTTGCCAAGCAGGATTTTCTGATTTTTGATCATTGGAACATTCCCCCTGAATGAGTGTTGGATCAGGCAATCTTGATGCCGCCCTCAGCGCGGATCTGCAGCACATAGCAGCAGCCCTGGCCAAATACGGATTCCATCCGTTTCTGGTATGCCTCGGAAAGGTCATTCGGTACAAATGCCTGAATCGTTCCGGCAAATCCGCCGCCATGGACACGGAATGCACCGCGGCCGTTCAGCAGCTGTTCTGACAGTGCCAGTCCGACAGCCAGTGACTGATGCATACGGTCAGCCGGTGGATATACATTCTGCAGGTACATATAGGAAGAACGCCCGGATTCCTTGACCAGTTCCAGGAATTCATCAAACTTCTGTGCATTGAGTGCATTAACTTCAGTTACCACACGATTAGTTTCATTCATGAAATGATAAGCACGCAGGAATGCCCGGTCGCCGCAGATATTGCGGATTTCTGCAGCGTGTTCAATCAGCTGATCCATGGTGCATTCAGACAGTACTTCATGGCCCATGACCTTTGCGGCAGCCTTCATTTCATTTGGAATACGGCTGTATTCATCGCTGAGATCTGCGTGAGACTGTTTGCAGTCGGTCAGGATCAGTACGTGTCCGCTCTGTTCAAAGTCATAGTCAACTTTTTTGACGATCGGATTTTCCTTATCCTTGAAATCAATGGTGACAAAGCCGCCGACGGAGCAGGCCATCTGATCCATCAGACCGCTTGCCTTGCCGAAGTAGACATTCTCGGCATACTGGCCAGCCTTGGCAATCTCCACTGCGTCAACTTCATCACGGCAGTAGAGGGAATCCATGACGGTTCCGATCAGTGTTTCAAATGCAGCGCTGGAGGACATGCCGGAACCCGGAAGCACCCTGCTTTCTGCATACATCTTGAAGCCGCCGATTTCATAACCTTTCTGGTGATACCAGGCACCGATGCCGCGGATCAGAGATTCGGTTGTATTGTTTTCGGATGGCTGAATCTCAAGATCATGGAGATCGACCGGCTTGACTTTGAAATCACCGGACTGATATTCCACGAGCTTTCCGACCGTCGGAATGACTGCGGAAATAATATCCAGACTGATGGAAGCTGCCAGCACTCTTCCCTGCTGGTGATCGGTATGATTGCCGCCGACTTCTGTTCTGCCCGGGGCACTGAACAGCATGCCGTCTTCATCGCCATACGCATTGATCGCCTGATCCAAAACATCCAGATACCGCTGTTTCGAGGTATCCAGGGTGTCTTTTCCGTATAGATGGATCAGTTCAGAATCCAGCCCTCCGGATGTAATCCGCTGTTTCAGTTCACTCAGTTTCATTTCGCTATCGGTCCTCCTTATTTGACCATTTTCTCGAATGCGTCTTTTGCGGCATTCTGTTCTGCCTGTTTTTTGGAAGAACCGGTTCCGGTTCCCATGACAAGATTATCGACAATGACATTCATGACAAAAGTAGGCTGGTTGGACGGCCCGCTTTCTTTGACCAGTTCATAGCGGACAGTACGGCGGTTATCTGTCTGTACATACTCCTGGAATCTGGTCTTGTAATCCTTGATCACTTTGACTTCCGCCGGATGCTTCAAATATGGCGTAATCGCCTCAGTCAGGATATTATCGGCTGCGCTCATCCCCTGATCGAGGTACAGTGCACCGAGGAATGCTTCAAACATATCGGCAATGATGGCATCTTTGTTGCGGCCGCCGGTTTTCTCTTCCCCGCTGCCCAGTAACAGATAATCATTCAGATGCATCTTCCGGCCATACATGGCCAACGCCTTTTCACAGACCAGCTGAGCTCTCAGCTTGGTCATCTGGCCTTCATTCAGCGGCGGATCCAGCGGAAAAATATGATCGCTGCTCCAGAGCTGCAGCACCGCATCACCCATAAATTCAAGACGTTCATTATCATGATGGCTGCGATGTTCATTCGCATAGGAACTGTGCATGAAAGCCTGATGGATCATATCCGGATTGTTTACCGTGATCCCCCGTTCCTTCAGCCAGTCAAGTATTTCAAGTGACATGTCAATTACCCTCTTATTCAATCTGCATAGCTGGCGTTGTGCTCATTCAACAGACGCACTGCCTGCAGGATTGCCTGATATTCTGATGTTTCCGGATGAGCCATCACTGTCTCAGCGTCCTTACGGGCCTGATTGATGATCCTGGTGTCTTCGACCAGGTTGCCCAGTATAAAATCACTGGCTCCGCTCTGTCTTGTTCCCAGTATATCACCTGGGCCGCGCAGCCGTAAATCTTCATAGGAAATCTCGAATCCATTGGCCGATTTTGTAAGTATATCCAGTCGTTTCAGCGCTTTTTCATCCTCTGAATCTGTGAGCAGCCAGCATTCTCCCTGACAGCTGCCGCGCTGGATCCGTCCCCGCAGCTGATGCAGCTGGGACATGCCGAAGCGGTCTGCGTCATAGACAATCATGCCGGTCGCATTGACAACATTCATTCCGACTTCCACAACGGTCGTTGATACCAGCACCTGGATCTTGTTGTCGGCAAACTCATTCATGACATCCTGTTTTTCCTGGCTGGACATCCGTCCATGGAGCAGGCCGACGCGATACTGTGGTGCAAACAGTTTCTGCAGTGATTCAGCAGTCTTTTCCGCATTGCGGGCATCGTAGTCTTCCGACTCTTCCACGGCTGCACAGATCACATACAGCTGATGGCCCTGATCCAGTAAAGACCGTACCTCTGGCAGCACAGATCTGAAGCTGTTCTCCTTGATCAGTACCGTATGTACAGGCTTTCTGCCTTTTGGCATGGTCTCTATCGTACTGATATCCATGTCGCCATACAGCGTTGATGCCAGCGTTCTTGGGATCGGTGTCGCCGACATCAGAAGAAAGTCGACCCGCTTGCCCTTTTCCCGCAGTGCCCTGCGCTGTTCGACACCGAAGCGCTGCTGTTCATCTGCCGTCACCAGGCCGAGTTTATGAAACTTCACACGGTCCTGCAGGATGCTGTGGGTACCGACCAGAATATCAATCGATCCATCCAGGCAGCCGCTCAGCACGGCATCTGTTTCTTCTGAACTCATGCCGGAATATAGCAGCCCGATTTTGACGCCATGATTTGAAAGCAGTTCAGTAAGTGATGCGTAGTGCTGACGGGCAAGGATTTCAGTCGGGGCAAGCAGTGCGCCCTGATCGCCAGCCAGTACGCATGCATACAGTGCACAGGCCGCAACCAGTGTCTTGCCGCAGCCGACATCCCCCTGCACCAGACGGTACATGATCTTCGTGGAACGCATGTCATTCAGGATGTCATCGAGTGCGGTAAGCTGATCCGGTGTCATCTCAAATGGCAGGCTGGAAATCAATTCATCTATTTTGTGCTGATCAAACTTCCGCGGCGTTTTTCCAATGCCCTGCTGGGACTCTGCCCGCATCATCATGACGGAAAGGAAGAACTCCAGAAACTCCTGATATTTCAAAGTACGGTAGGAAGCCTTCACTTCTTCCATGGTCTTTGGCATATGGATCATCCGCAGTGCGTCACGGTAATGCAGCAGCCTGTATTCTTTGACATAGGATGCCGGAAGCAGGTCATCGATACTGCTGTACTGCAGTTCAAGCACACGCTTGATGCAGTCACGGATAGTCCGCTGCTGGATGCCGGCTTTGACAGAATAGACCGGCGTCACAGCCTCCTGTTCACTCAGCGGTCTGGTATTGTAGGTGATTGCGGTCAGTTTATCTTTTCCCTGATAGATCCCGGAGATGGTCAGCACCTGGTTCAATGCAAGACTCTTGGCCCATGGCCGATTGAAGATCGACACATGCAGCACCGTATCTTCACACATGACATCAAAGTTGGAAACCGTCCGGTTTCTGCCGAAGTGAAAACTGCGTACGGCTGATATGACTTCTGCCTGCACCGTCACTTTATCTTTCGGCTTCCACTGGGCAATCGGCACTGCATTCAGCGTATCGTAACGGAACGGATACCAAGACAGCAACTGATGGGTATCAAAAATACCCATGGCATGCAGCGCCTCAATCCGTTTCGGAGTCATTCTCAGCTGTTTATCTTCCAGTCTCATTATCTGAAATTATACCATTGCCAAACGGATAAAGAAAAAGCCCGTGAGGGCTCTTTCCAGAATGAGTTACTCGACACCGATGATGAAGCAGTAGACCGGCTGTCCGCCGTTTTTGACATCCACATCCACATCGAAGTTGTCTTCAATGAATTTCTTGACCTGTTCTGTTTCAGCTTCGGTTGCGTCTGCGCCCTGGATCAGGGTAACGATCTCAGAATCATCGTTGCACATCAGCTTGATCAGCTCACATGCCGCATTGACCTTATCCGGATCTGTCAGTTTGATTTCCTTGTTGAACAGACCCATGTAATCGCCCTGACGGATTTCTCTTCCATCAACGACGGTATCTTTGATTGCATAGGTAACCTGTCCGGTCTTGACGTTGGCAACTGCCTCTTTCATGTTATCCAGGTTGTTGTTGACATCATCATCCGGGTTGAAGCTGATGCAGGCACTGAGTCCCTGCGGGATGCTGGTAGTCGGCAGCACAATGACATCAGTATCCTCATTCACCTGGGCAGCCTGATTGGCAGCCATGATGATGTTGGAGTTATTCGGAAGAATGAAGATGTGTCTGGCATTGACCTTCTTGATTGCACTGACGAAGTCTTCAGTGGATGGATTCATGGTCTGACCGCCGGATACGACAACATCTGCGCGGTAATCCATGAAGAGTTTCTTCAGCCCGTCACCGGCCGCAACCGTGATGATGCCGAATTCTTTTTCTTCGTGGCTGACTTCTTCATCATTCTCCAGAATGGAAGGCTTGGACTCCCCGCTGGACAGATTGGAGATGGAGATATCAGTGAATTCACCGTAGCGCTGGCCCTGATTCAGTACTTCGCCCGGCATCATGGTGGTAATTCTCACTTTGATCAGATCATTGTCCTTGATCAGTGTGATACTGCTGCCCAACTGTTCCAGGGCATTGCGCAGTTTATCTTCTTTATAGACATGGGATCCCTTATCGCTCATCTTCAGGATGAACTCAGTGCAGTATCCCACTGCCTTGGTATCGTTCTCAGCCTGCTTTTCTTCTTCCGTCAGCGGCTTGATCGGACTGCCGAGCAGATATGCACGGAATCCATCCAGCACACAGACAAGACCGGATCCGCCGGAGTCTACCACTCTGGCCTCTTTGAGCACCGGAAGCAGTTCCGGTGTACGGTCCAAGGAAGCCTTGGCCTCCTTGCACAGAAGATCCATATATTCATTGATTGAACAGCCGGCATGATTCTGGACATAGATCTGTCCATACTCGGATGCTTCACGGATGACTGTCAGGATGGTTCCTTCTACCGGTCTCATGACTGCCTTGTAGGCAAGCATGGCACCGTTCATCATGGCATCTGCGAACGCCTTGGAATCAAGTTCTTCAGAATCTGTAACTGACTGGCTGAAGCCCCTGAAAATCTGTGACAGGATGACACCGGAGTTTCCCCTGGCTCCCATCAGCAGTCCTCTGGAGAAAACCTTGGCAACAACCGGCAGCTGTTCACTTCCCGATTTCTGCACTTCGTTCATACCATTGGAATACGTCAGTGACATATTGGTTCCGGTATCGCCATCCGGTACCGGGAATACATTCAGCGCATTGATTTCGTCCTGGCGGTTCAAAAGATTATTGCAGCCGCTTTCGAGCATTTCCTTGAATATTTTTCCGTTAATGTTATCCATCAGTTAGCACCTTTCCATTCAGGCAATGACATGCACGCCCTGTACAAAGACGTTAACTGCCTCAATCTCCTGTGACAGAGATTTCTCCAGTACATATTTGACTTTCTTCTGGGCTTCCTGTGCAACTTCGGAAATCTTCACTCCAAAGCTCACAATAATATAAAGATCAACTGTCAGTCCATTTTCTGTTCTTCTGACAACAACGCCTCTGGTGTAATTGTCTTTCTTCAGAAGTTCTGCCCAGCCATCTTTTACAAGCTGTCTTGATGCCATGCCGACAACCCCATAGCACTCTGTAATGACGCCGCCTACCAGGGAAGCAACTGCATCAGAGGAAACATTGATATTTCCGTAATCTGTTTTCTTCTCAACTGTCATGAGAGCCGTACTCCTTTTTGCCCACTTATTATATCAAACTGGATATAATTCTCAATATGCGGATCTTTGCGAGTGTCAACCTTCCGGTGTTGCAGTCGCTTCAGCAGTTTCATCGGTTTCCGGATACTGCAGTGATCCGGTCGCATAATAACCGGCATCATAGTTCGTCTTGAAGTCCGCATCCGTCTGTTCGTTTCCGGCGGAATCAATCGGAATCAGGATCGGATAGCCGTTATCATCCAGATACTGATTGCCGCTGGAATCTGTGTAATAATGCTTGACGACTTTATCGCCGTACTTGTTGGTGATGTAATTTCCATCAGAATCAGTCCAGTAATCCAGATCTGTACTGGTATCATTCCATGGACAGACAGAGGAATAGATGACATTGCCTGCCGAACTGTCTGCCATATACAGGCAGTTGTCAGTATTGGTCTTGGTAATCAGTTCATGATAGGAATTCAGCAGTTTGACATTGTAATAGCTGGCAAACACATACGTGCCATCCCGCATCTGGATTTCCAGTGCTTCATCATCATAATTCAGTGAATACTGGTTGATCTCGGCAATTTCTGAAATCATGGTGGTTGATACATCAGCCAGTCCCTTGGTCAATAAATGCGTCTGACTGTCATCTGTGAAACCGACAATGTAAGGCACTCTGGAAATGATCGACATATAACTGCTGGTCAGTTCTGCCTTGGTTCCATCTGTTGTCAGGATGTAGGCAGTATCATCTTCATAGCGATAGCCGACCGGCTGTTTTTCCGTGATGGTAATCTCAATAACGTTGGAGCCGCGCATTTCCACTTTGCAGTCATCAACCAGCGGATCTTTTTTCACGTTGGAAGCGACCGATGTCGGCAGTGTCAGATAATACTTGGAATCCAGTGTGACGCCGGAAATGCCCTGGATATAGGAACGGTCCAGGTAATCACAGCCGACAACAGAAATGGACTGCACATTACTGGCAGAAGATCCGAAGTACATGAAGCAGAGAATTGCCATGGCTGAAAGCACTGCAAGTGCAAAAAGAACGGGCTGTGATTTCAGGAAACTGAAGTTATCCCGATCGATCTCCCGTTTCTGCAGAAGCAGCTCAACACCGTTGGGCTGATTGGCAATATCGTCTGCTGTCCTGTCTTTCTCTAGCGCCAATTGAACTTCTCCACTTCCATATGGAGGTCCACTCCATATTGTTCTTTCACCTTCTGCTGGATCTCAGTCACCAGTGAAAGGAAATCTTCCGCATTGGCATGATCTTCATTGACGATGAAGTTGACATGTTTTTCAGATACTTTTGCACCGCCTACCCGATGACCGCGATAGCCGATTCCTTCAATCAGTTTCCAGGCCGGAACATTTTCCGGATTATGGAATACACTTCCGCAGCTTGGCTTATCCAGCGGCTGACTGCTCATACGGCGTTCCCGGCGGCGTTCCATCAGGTCACGGATCTCATCTGGGTCTCCCTGCTTCAGCTGCATGCGTACGGCAATGATAATCCAGTCAGGCTGCTTCTGGAAGACACTGGTACGATAGGAATATTCACACTCACTGACCGGGATCCACTCAAAGCGGCCATTGCGGTAGATAAATACACTGTCAATGACATCGCTCATGGAACTCTTATAGGCACCTGCATTCATATATGCAGTGCCGCCGACCGTTGCCGGAATACCACTTGCAAATTCGAGACCGGACAGACCGTTCTTCATGCATTCATTGGCAAGTACGATAATGGAACAGCCGGCCTGGGCTATGACTGTGGTACCTTTAAAATAGAAATCATTGAAGTGGCGGTCCAGACGGATCACAACGCCTTCAAAGTCATCATCGCTGCAGAGCAGATTGGATCCCTTGCCGAACATCTTGTACGGCAGGCCTGCCTTTTCAATCATCTTCATGATTGAATCCAGAGCAACTGTATTTTCAGGATAACAGACATAATGCGCGCGTCCGCCGATCCGCAGTGTTGTCATATTCTTCAGCGGCACCCATGTTTCCACCTGGGAAAACTGTGCCAGTTCATTTGCCATCTGATCCATGATCCGATAATTCCTCCATCCAGTCTATCATCCGGTCGGCCGCATCTGTACGGCCCATCGTTTTTGCATTCTGTTTCATCATCCCACGCTCTGAAACGGAGTTCATCAGTCTGTTCACCGTCTCCGCAAGACTCTGCGGTGTCAGATCTTTTTCTTCGATCATCACTGCAGCATTCTGCCTGACCAGTTCAAGAGCATTATATACCTGATGATTATTCGGCACAAAAGGGCTGGGAATCAAAATGGACGCAGCCCCTACTGCCGCAATCTCTGCCATGGTGGTAGCACCTGCTCTTGTCACACTGAGCGCTGCCTGTTTCAAACACTGCACGCCGTCAATATATGGCACGATATGAATCCGTTCATCGCTCTTTGTCGCAAACGTATAATCGTTATCTTTACCGGCTGCGATCAGAATCTGGAATGAGGGATCGAATAATGCACATGCCTCATCAATCACTTTGGATACGGAAGAAGATCCAAGTGAACCCATCATGAAATCAACAAACGGCTGTTCGGGATCAATCCCGTAACCCCGCAGGATATCCGGATTGCTCTTTGTCCCTGCGGCAAGACTTGCCTCAGGATTGCCGTATAAGCGAGTCTTATCCTTGCCAAGCTGTTCCACGTTGGCATCATAGCAGCCGACAATCGCATCGGCATACTTTGACAGCATTTTATTTGCTTTGCCGGCCGTTGAGTTCTGTTCATGGATCATCGTCGGGATGTGCAGTGAATGGGCAGCCATGATCAGGGGAACACTGATGTAGTTGCCAAAGCCGACGCAGATATCCGGCTGTTCCATCTTCAGCAGCTGTCTGCATTTCCGCTGTGCTTTCAGCAGCGACACTGCTGACTTCACCTTGGCTGAAAGTCCGCCGTTCATACCGGTCATTTCCATGCCGGTAAAGCGGTAGCCGCTGGCCGGGATGACGGTTGCCTCCATGCGGTTGCTTGATCCGAAGAACTGGATTTCACAGTCCGGATCGTTCTGTTTTATTACTTCCGCGAGTGCCAGTGCCGGATAGATATGTCCGCCGGTGCCGCCAGTCGCAATCATCACTTTTTTCATAGCCTGTACATTTTACCATAACCGGACCTGACTGGCATCAGGCCTGAATAAAAGACCGTGCTGTTCACACGATCTTTTTCTGGTTTTCAGTCATCTGATGAATCAGCTTCCACACTGCATCCAGTCCCTCTTTTTTGATGGAAGAACATGGAACAGCACTGGAACTGCTGATATTCAATGCCTGGGTAATCAGCTTCAGCTGTTTATTCTGTTCTGACCTGCTGAGCTTGTCAGATTTGACACAGGCCGCAATGACCGGCAGATGAACCATCCGGGCATAGTTGACCATGGTCAGATCATCGTCGTTCGGCACTCTTCTGATATCCAGTACCAACACCATGCCGCAGAGGGTTTCCCGCTGCTCAAAGTATGGCTCCAGCAGATCTCCGAAGGAAACTGCCGCATACGTTCCGCCTTTTGCATAGCCATAGCCCGGTGCATCGCAGAACACATAGCGCTGATCAACTTCAAAGAAGTTCAGAAGCTTTGTCTTGCCCGGTGTCTTACCGACATAGGCCGCGTTGTTCCGGTTGGTCAGTCCGTTGATCAGACTGGACTTGCCGGCATTGGAACGCCCGGCAAAGATCAGTTCAGGAAGATCAGATACCGGCCACTGATCACTGCGCGCAGCACTGCCGAGCAGTTCAATCTCGTGGTACTGCATTTCAGCGGATCAGTGCTTCCTTCAGCACCTGAGTCATATTCTCAACCGGCAAAAATTTCATAGATTCCCGTACCTGTGCAGGCACATCATCAAGATCTCTGAGATTCGCCTTCGGGATCAGGATTTCCTTGATGCCGGCACGATGGGCAGCCAGTGATTTCTCACGCAGTCCGCCGATCGGCAGTACATTTCCGCGCAGCGTTACTTCACCGGTCATTGCAAGATCAGAATGAACCGGGGTATTGCTCAATGCAGAAACAATTGCTGTCGTCAGGGTAACACCGGCAGAAGGTCCATCCTTTGGAACAGCACCTTCCGGTACATGGATATGAATATCATGGGTATCAAAGAACTTCGGATCGATATGCATTTCCTTTGCATGAGCCTTGACATAGTCCAGGGCAATCTCAGCAGATTCCTTCATGACATCGCCGAGTTTGCCGGTCAGTAACAGTCTGCCCTTTCCTTCAAAGTAATTGACTTCAATGGAAAGCACATCGCCGCCAAATTCCGTATAGGCAAGTCCGGTGACGACACCGATCTGATTGTTCTTTTCCTTCTTGCCGTATTCAAAGATTTCCTTGCCGAGCCACTGGTTGATCAGTTTCTCATTGATGGTGACAGACTTCTTGCCGTCATTGAGAATTGCCAGTACCGTTTTACGGCACAGTGAAGCGATCAGACGCTCCAGCTGACGTACACCGGCTTCTCTTGTATAGTGGCGGATCAGGTAGAGAATCTCCTTTTCCTTCAGATGGAATTGGGTCGGCTTGAGACCGTTTTCCTTCACCTGCTTCGGTACCAGATGTTCAATGGCAATATGAACCTTGTCAATTTCGGTATAGGAAGGAAGTTCGATGATTTCCAGTCTGTCCTGCAGCGGAGCCGGGATGTTCTCCAGGTAGTTCGCTGTCGCAATGAACATGACTTTGGAAAGATCATACGGTTCTTCGAGGTAATGGTCACTGAAGAATGCGTTCTGCTCCGGATCCAGTACTTCCAGCAATGCGGAAGAAGGATCGCCCTTGTAGTCAGCACCCATCTTATCGATTTCATCAATCAGGAATACCGGATTGATGACTTCAGCTTTCTTCATGCCCTGAATCACACGGCCCGGCAGTGAACCAAGATAGGTTCTGCGGTGTCCGCGGATTTCTGCTTCATCTCTGACGCCGCCAAGCGACATCTTGACAAACTTGCGGTCCAGCGCCTGGGCAATGGACTTTGCAAGGGAAGTCTTGCCGACACCCGGAGGGCCGACCAGGCAGAGGATCGGGCTGTTCAGTGTCCCGGTCATTTCCTTGACTGCAAGATACTCCATGATACGGTCTTTGACTTTATCAAGGCCATAGTGATTCTCATCCAGCACCTTGCGGACTGCCTTCAGATCATCATTGTCCTTGGTTTCCTGCCACCATGGGACTTTCAGCAGCCAGTCAAGGTAGGAACGCTCTACAGATGCTTCTCCGCTTCCCTGCGGCAGCATCTCGTAACGCTGCAGTTCTTCATTGGCTTTGTCTTTGACATGCTGCGGATATGGATTCTTTTCAATCATATCCCGCATCTTCTCGGTGTCATCACTGACATTGGTAGTATCACCGAGTTCTTCTTTGATTGCCTTCAGTTTCTCGCGCAGATAGTATTCCTTCTGCCCGTCATCAATCTGTTCTTTGACCTTGTCATTGATGGATGCTTCAATCTGGCTGAACTTCTGCTGCTTCTTCAGTTCGGCAATAATCTGCACCATCCGGTCATTGACGTCAGTGGTCTCCAGCAGCTTCTGCTTGATTGGTGTCTCAAGCGGAAAATACTGGGCAAACTGATCGGTCAATGTAATGGCACTGACCCCGCTGGTCAGCTGGGTTACTACATCAGCCGGGAATGCTGCTGTCAGATTTCCGACATTTTCAAACTCACTGATAATCTTCTTGACCAGCGCGGACTCTTCCATCCCGCTGCCCTGTACATCCTGCATCGGATCAACCGTCGCCATCATCAGATCATTGCTGTTTTCAAGATTGACCAGCTTGGCACGTTTCATACCCGTAAAGGTAACGCGCATGAAGCCTTCCTTGCGGCGGACAATCTTGATCTTGGATAAAGTGCCGACACGGTAGAGGTTTTCCTCTTTCGGATCATCGACCATGATATCGTTCTGGCATACAATCCAGACCATGGAATCATACGAAGCGCTGGCTTCATTGACTGCATTGATGGACTTGTCACGGCCGACTTCAATCATCACATCCTGGCCCGGGAATACAACAATGCCCCTGGTGCAGACGACTGGTACACGCACACTGATTTCTTTACTCATTGAATACCTCCTGGATTTCAAATACCTGAAACCTTGGGACAAAATAAGACGCCGGGCGTCTTATTTTGATTGGCTTTTATACTCGTTTCTGCAAGAGTTGTCTTCCGGCGTTTACTCTGCAGTTTTTTCGGTTTCAGCCTTCGCTTTTTCTGCTGCTTCAGCCTTGGCTTTTTCTTCAGCCTCAGCCTTTGCTTTTTCTTCTTCCTGCTTGGTCATTTCTTCAGCTTTCAGCGCATTGTCATTCTTCTTTGCGTTGTCCTTGATGAAGTCATAAGCGAGCTGGTTGCTCAGATCTTTCTTCAGCATGTTCGGATCGATCAGTGACTTGACCTTCTCGACATCCATGCGGTACTGATCTGCAATGTTCTGGAATTCCTTCTCAATATCTTCTGCTTTCGGAGCGAGCTGTTCCGTTTCAGCA
Source organism: Solobacterium sp. (assembly GCA_022486935.1). Taxonomy (GTDB): domain Bacteria; phylum Bacillota_I; class Bacilli_A; order Erysipelotrichales; family Erysipelotrichaceae; genus Bulleidia. Next base: position 18,854 of record JAKVJO010000017.1, read on the forward strand.
ATCTTTTCGAGAACCAGACGTACTTTGACGTTCTTTTCTGCCTGTTCCTTATAGGATTCCTTTACTTCTTCAGCCTTCTTGCCCATCATGCCAAGATACTGTTTGACATCCATGCCGTACTGCTGAACCTGCTGTGCGAAGCGGTTGAACATTTCATTCTCTTCATCTTCAACCATGACATCAGGTACTTCGAAGTTGGCATTGTTTGCGGCAGTCTCGAGGATTGCATCATCTGCCTTGTTGACAGCGGTATCCTTCTTGCCGGTTTCCAGTCTGAAACGGACCAGTGTCTTCAGCTGTTCAGCTGTTTCAACACCCGGAGCGTTGACATCCTTGGCGAAATCATCATCGAGTTCAGGAAGAACCTTGGACTTGACTTCGTTGACCTTGACCTTGAAGACAACCGGAGCGCCCTTCAGGCTTTCCTCATGGTAATCTTCCGGGAAGGTAACGTTGAGTTCTTTTTCATCACCGGCCTTGGCACCGATCAACTGATCTTCAAAGCCAGGGATGAAGGAACCGGAGCCGAGCTCCAGATTGTAGTTCTCAGCCTTGCCGCCTTCAAACGGAACGCCGTCCTTGAATCCTTCATAGTTGATGTTGACGGTATCGCCCTTTTCAGCAGCGCCGTCCTTGGTTTCGATATCTGCATAGTTCTCACGCATGCGGTTGATCTCGGTGTTGAGATCTTCATCGCTGACAGAAATATCATCAACGTTATATTCGAGTCCCTTGTAATCACCAAGTGTGATCTCCGGCTTGACAGCGAACTTGAAGACAACAACTGCCTTCTCTTCATCAATGGACTTGATGTCGAGGGTCGGCTGACTGATCGGCTCGACTTTCTTCTCATCAATTCCAGCTCTCAGCCAGTCATTGGCATTGGTTTCAACTGCTTCCAGTTCAACCTGCTGCTTGGAGATGTTCTTCTCAAGAATCTCCTTCGGTGCCTTGCCCTTGCGGAAGCCCGGCAGTACAACCTGCTGGCTCAGTTTATTAAATGCTTTATCGCAGTCTTTTTTCCATTCGTCACCGTCGATTGTAACGGTCAGTTCTCCAGTTGATTTTTCCTTCAGTTCCCATTCAGACATTTCGTTTAAAGCTCCTTTCAGCTTTTCAAATTTCCAGACAAGTATATCAAACAAATCGCGTCGTTTCCACTGATTTGAACAGCAGAACAGCTTTGACAGCCATGTCTTTTCTTTTAATTCACGTTGGTATGATACGTCCAATTGTTAGCACTGTCAATATTTGAGTGCTAAATAATTCAACTTCTTGTTTTCCGGTCGGTTTCTTCCTGCTTCAGACGGTCAAGAATCTTCTGGTAGGAGGCACCGCCATCCATCATGTCACTGACCTGTTTTGCAGTCTTTTCTGCCAACGGCAGTGCTTCATCTGCTTCATAGGATAATGGCAGATAGAGATAAGCATCATGAATCACCAGGGTTCTCGCCATCTCTTTGAGATCCGGTTCTTTTTCATACCAGGAATCAAGCAGCCTGACCGCCTTCAGAAATCCCTCACTCTTGATCACCGGGGTCAGCGCATCGCCCCAGAATGTAAACTCCAGGCCGTCGCGGATCAGGATAAACTCTTCGCCGATTTCCTGCTCGGCAATCGCTTCAATCAGCAGTGCTGCCGCTTCCGGCTGGGGATCCTTGCCCAGATAATCCTTGATCTCATTGATGCAGACTCTCAGATTCCTCTCTGACAGCGATTCAGCAGCCCCGAGCTGGGTCTGCGGTCTGCCCTTCAGTTTATGTAGCAGCGTATCCAGTGATTCTTCATGATCTTCTTTTGTCTTCTCGCTTTTGGCATAGGCAAGATCGCGCATCAGGGCACGCAGCTGCGGTTCCACTTCTTCCGGAATATAAGGCATGGACAGTTCCTTCTTCAGAAGATAGGAAGCGTCTTCCAGTTTGCCGTCATTGATTGCTGTTCTGATCTCTTCGATCACTTCATCATAGTAGCCTGCCATAATTCTCCTTCCAGGATTCAAATAAAACTGCATTTCTGCAGTTTTGTTAATTGATTGGTGTCCGCGGAGAGATTCGAACTCTCGACCACCCGCTTAGAAGGCGGGTGCTCTATCCAGCTGAGCTACGTGGACGCAGGAGTAATCTTAACAGACCGCAGTGCTCTTTTCAATACCGGTTTCAGAATTGTCCGAGTCCCTCCGGCAGATTCTTACGTTGCACGCAAACGTTGCTGCCATCCAGTGTTACCAGCATATAGCAGGACGGTGATCGGTCCCGGTTATAGCGCATGGAACCCGGGTTCAGCATCCTTACCCCATTGAGTTCGCCGTCGTAATATACATGTGTATGTCCGAAGCAGCAGATATCACAGCCCTTCCGCTTTGCCTTGGCTGCCAGCTGATCATATTTGTGCCAGATCATATCCATATGCCCATGGGTCATATAGATCTGATGTCCGCCGATCTTCAGGATCAACTCTTCCGGGTATTCGCCATAACTGTCATTATTGCCGCGCACTGCTGCCCAGCCTTCCATGGCCTGCCGCGGCAGTTCGGAATCGCCGCAGTACAGAAAATAATCTGCCTCCGGATGGGCCCTTCTAACATATTCCAGCGGTGCCCTTGCCATGTGGCTGTCGCTTGCCAGTACAATTGTGATCGATTTCTTCATGGGGAAATTATATATCGAAATGAGGTATGAATTGGAAGTTTTCTTTACACCGTATTAGAATAACAGCAGGAGAACTGATGAATATGGCAACATTCAACCTGTATCCCTATAACACCTATATCCTGTATGCCGCACTGATCCTGCTCATCATCTATGGAATCATCCTGGTCATCCATCTTTCAAAACTCGCTCAGGCAATTAAAGCGAAACAGCCGGTCTTTGAAGAAATCCAGAAGAATTCTGAGCTTGCCCAGCGCAAGGCATCTGCCGTCAAGGCAAAGAGCGACCAGGATGCCAAAAAGCTGAAACAGTCACTGCCGGTATTACTGCTGGTCTGGTCCATCTTCCAGAATTACCAGCAGAACAAGAAAGACGGTGAGCGCGGACGCCGCGGCCTGCATGACGCAACTGCCAAAGCATTCAAAGAGCGTTCTCAGGAAGACCGCTTCATCCGTTCCGTCAAACGCTCCATGGGTATCTGAATTCAATCAAGGCTGTCAGTCATCATTGACCGGCAGCCTTTTTTATATCTCCTGTTCAGTTTGCTTCGGATTCCTGCTCGGCATACTGGGCAAAAGTGATTCCTTCTGAATGCAGGGTTGCCGCAAGTTCAATGCCGATAAAGCGGTAATGATACGGCTGGGAAATCTTGTTGGTGATATCCGTATCATAATCATTCCAGGTATTCACAAAGCCATACTTCCAGGCATTGGAAGCCAGCCACTGCGACTGCTCCGTCTTGGCAAAGGAATCATCGGTGATGCCACTGACGCCAAAGTCCACAGCCAGGCCAAGCTGATGCTCGCTGTGTCCCGGATACGGCTCATATTTCACTGCACTGTCTTCGCCGTATTCTTCCACTGCATTGGCATAGCGAACTTTCTGATCATCATAGGAAATGTATCCTTCTTTGATATTCAGTCCGGCACAGGCATTCGTACTGCCAAGGGCATCCTGGATTCCGCTGCACAGATCGCTCAGCGGCTGCTGCAGCGATACATCTACCAGAATATCCTGGCTGGAATCTGCCGGCACTGCATCATTCAGTTTCTGCAGCGTCATCGGTTTGCGGATTCCCACAGTATGTACATCATCCAGGTAGGCATCCATATATCCGGCATACTCCACCAGAGTACTGCCAGGTGAGAGATCATCGCCATGTTCAAACCAGTCATCGACCGCATCATAGGAATAATGGGTCAGATAGACGATCAGCGTATCCGTATCCATCGTATCCCGTGTTTCTTCTACAATATGGACAATATTTGCCGGGGTTTGTTCCCAGGCATATTCACTCAGTTTCTTATATTCTGCCGCATGGTAGATGTTGAATCCGTCTTCCTTGATGAATGATATGAACACATTCGGGGCAATGGAATATTCAATGATGTAATCAATCTCTTCCTTGTTCAGGTATTCTTTGATCAGCTTCCGGCTGTTGGTGTCTTTGTAAGGATATCTCGACAGCGAATCATAGTTGTAATTCATGAAAGCCATGCAGGTCAGTGAAAAGATCACCATGAAAACGACAAAGACTTTCGTCCATTTGGATTTTTCGTTTCCTTCAAGCGGTTTCGCCGGTTCCCTGGTTTTCATCTGGTCCATTATAACATCCGCCTTCCTCTTCATGGAGTGCTTCATAAACTTTATGCGCCGGTTCCTGCGGAATCACTTTGGCGATCTCTATCTCACTGGCATGTTTCAGCGCAGTAAAACTGCCGAATGTCTTCAGAAGAATCCGCTTGCGCTTTGGCCCTACCCCTTCAATTTCATCCAGGATAGACTTGGTCTGCGCCTTATCTCTCAACTTTCGGTGATAGCTGATCGCAACCCGGTGCACTTCATCCTGCATGCGGGTCAGCAGAAAGAACAGGCCGGAACTGCGGTCAATCTCTTTGATATTGCCTGCTTCATCCATCAGGGCACTGGTGCTGTGGCGGTCATCCTTGACCAGACCCATGATGACAAGATCCAGGTTTAGTGAATGGATGATCTCTGCGGCCGCATCAATCTGCGGTCTGCCGCCATCAACCAGAATTCCGTCCGGCAGATGCCCGTTTTCTTTCAGCAGCCGGAAGTATCTGCGGTAAAGCACTTCCTTCATGGAATCCACATCGGAGTTGCCGGTATGCAGTTTGTACAGCCGATAGTCTTTCTTATCCGGCATGCCGTCTTCATATACCACACATGCGGCAACGGTAAATGTTCCGCTGATATGCGAGTTATCAAACAGTTCAACCCGGTGCATCGTTCTGCCGCACAGCTCTGACAGCTGTTTGACTGCCTGTTCGGTTACCTGATCCTGATGTTCCACCACTTCAAACTTCAGGTCCAGCTGTTTCTTTGCGTTCTCCACGCACATGTCAATCAGTCTCTGCCGGTAGCCCTTCTGCGGCTGGAACACCGGCATATCCAGCACTTCTTTGATCGTATCAATATTCATCTCATTGGGCAGCACCAGTTCTCTGGCAGCGGGATGTTCTTCATAGTACTGAATAAGAAACGAATCAAATTCTTCTTCAGCATCGCCATACAGCGGACGTAAACGGAATTCTTTGTTCAGCACGGTGCCGCTGCGTACCAGGAAACCGGTGATTGCCATGTATCCCCGATCTGCATACCAGGCAAATACATCGCGGCTGCCGCGGCTGTCCATTTCAATATTCTGCTTGTCAATGACATTGGAGATTCCTTCCAGTGTCTGCTTGTATTCATTCGCTTCTTCAAATTCCAGCCGTTCTGAAGCATCCAGCATCTTCTGCTTCAGTTCTTTTTCAATTTCTTTGGTATCGCCGTTGAGAAACTTCGTGACCTGATCTGCCATCGTCCGATACACTTCCGGATCCACTTCACAGCAGCAGGGGCCAAGGCACTGTTTCATGTGATAGTAGAGACAGACTTTGGTACCGAGTTTGGCACATCTGCGGAATGGGTACATGCTCTGCAGCAGTTTCAGCGTCGTTCTTGCAGCAGTCGCATCTGGAAACGGGCCGAAGTATCTGGCTTTTTTGTCTTTCCGGGTATCTCTTGCAATGACCAGTCTCGGGTATTCTTCCCTGGTCAGTTTGATATAGGGATAAGTGGAATCATCAATGAACTGGATATTGTATTTCGGCCGGTGCTTTTTGATCAGATTGATCTCCAGCACGAGTGCTTCTTTTTCACTGGCAGTCACGACAAAATCAAAGTCATCGATATTCGAGACCATCTTGGTTGTCTTGAAATCATGGGCTCCGACAAAGTACTGATTGACCCGGTTATGCAGGTTTTTGGCTTTGCCGACATAGATGATCTCACCGTCTTTGTCTTTCATCTGGTAGCTGCCCGGAAGATTGGGCAGATTAGCCAGTTTCGCTTTGATATATTCGCGGTCCATACTAATCCTTCATGACTACTACCGTCGCTCCGGTACCGCCTTCGCTCGGCATGCCAAGCCGCCAGGAATCCACTGAGGAATCATGATCCAGTTTCTGCTGCACTGCCTTGCGCAGTCTGCCGGTTCCATCACCGTGGATAATCCTGCAGGTCTTCATATGATGCAGGCGCACCTGATCCATGTAATCATCCATCTGTTCCATGGCTTCATCGACATGCATGCCGATCAGGTTGCATTCCGAAGGCACACTTTCAAACATTGCCTGACGCTCAAAGGATACCGAGGCCTGCGGCTTTTGCACTGGTATGATCCTGGTACTTGGACGGATCTGCTCCGCGCGGACATGCATCGGCCGCCCGTTCAATAGAATCGTGAAATCCTTCCTGCCGACACTCGTGATTCTGGCCGCCTGGCCGCTTGCCCGCAGTTCAACGACATCGCCCTTCTGGAATTCTGCAGCACTGGAAACCGGTGTTTCTGTTTCCTCAGAAAGATCTGCTTCACGGTTGATCTTCTTTGCGACTTCCAGCATTTCATGGTATCTGGCAGTTTCCTGTTTCTCACGCATTTCCTTCAGAATCTGATCTGCCTCGTTTCTGGCGTGCTCGACATACTGGGCAGCCTCTTTTTCCGCATGTTCCTTCCAGTGATCTTTCTCGCGTTCCAGATTGACCCGGTCGCTCTTCAGTTTTTTCTGTTCTTCTTCTGCTTCATTCAGCTGTTTCTGCAGCTGTTCTTTCAGCAGTTCTGTTTCGTTGAGCTGCTGTTCCAGACGTTCAATCAGTTCATCTTCTTCCGACTTGGACTGATTCTTCAAAAACCTTGCGGTCTTGATGACATTCTTCGGAAGACCGTAGCGCTCTGCTACTTCCAGGGCATTGGACTGCCCGGTCAGGCCTTCCATATAGCGGTAGGTCGGTGCCAGTTTTTCCATATCAAACTGCACGCTCGCCAAGAGAATATCCTCATGCCGCTTGCCATAGGCTTTCAATCTGCTGTAGTGGGTGGTCGCTACCGTCACACAGCCCCGTTCACGCAGTTCATTCAATACGGCAATTGCCAGTGCTTCGCCCTCTCTCGGGTCCGTGCCGGAGCCGATTTCATCCAGCAGTGCCAGACTGTCACCGGTTGCGTGCTGAGTTACTTTCGCCAGTTTCTGTACATGGGCACTGAAGGAAGACAGAGATGCGGCAACTGACTGATCATCGCCGATGTCGGCATAGACATGATCAAAGTACGGAATCTCTGCCGATTCTGCCGGAACCGGCATGCCGGAATAGGTCATCAGTGTAAATAATCCGATAATCTTCAGTGAAACTGTTTTACCGCCGGTATTCGGACCGGTAATCAGCAGTGTCCGTTTCGGGCTGATCAGGTGATAGTTATTGGCGACTACTTTCTTTTGATCAATCAGCGGATGTCTTGCCTTCAGGATGATCAGCTGTTTCTGATCGGTCAGTTCTGCAACACAGGCATTCTGCTGTCTGCCCCATTCTGCTTTGGCAAACAGGACGTCCAGCAGTGCACAGGTTTCAATATTGGCAATTTCCTCTTCGGCAACTGTTCCGACTTCCCTGGAACATTCCTGCAGGATTCTTGCCATTTCATCCTGTTCCCTTGAAAGCAGTTCCTGTTTGCGGTTATTGGGACCGACAAAGGAAGAAGGCTCAACATAGGAAGCCTGACCGGAGGCGGAGTCACCGTAGATCAATCCGCCGAAGGTATTCTTTTCAGATGCCTTGACCAGTACCACGGCCCTGCCACTGCGGTAGGTCACAATGGAATCAATCATGCTGGAAGAATGGGATGACACAAACTTTGCGACTGCTTCGTTGATCTGGGAATCACAGCTTTTCAGTCCCCTGCGGATTTCTTTCAGCTGGGATGATGCACTGTCCAGAATCTCCCCGTATTCACTGATGCAGGAAGAAAGCTTCTGCTCGGTCTTCTGATGGATGATCAGGGAAGCGACCAGATCTTCAATGGAAGGATGGGCAGGCTCAAGCGACTGTTCGTAAGCATGGATGCCTTTGATGCCATGGATCAGACGGATCTCTTCATTCAGTTCTGAAGCAGAAAGCGATCTGCCTTTTTTTGCGTTGAGCAGAAGACTGCGGATATCCCGGATCCCGGCAAAGGGCATCGGCCCAAACGCAGTATCACAGACCAGTGCTTCCTTGATCCGCTGCTGATCGCGGCGGATGATCAGCGGATCATAAGACGGCATGGTTTCTTCCATCTGCTGCACGCCAAGTGAAAAAGCGCAGTGAGACTTCATCTGCTCTTTGATCACATCATATTCAAGACTATGTTCAAGACTCATGAAAACATCCTTTCAGGTTAATTGCTGCTAGCGGAAGATTCTGCACTGGCAGAAGGATCTGCGCTTGCAGAAGGCTCCGCACTGCTCTTGCTGGAAAAGCCGCTGTCGGTACTGTCGATCTTATGATAGCCCTGTCCTTCCAGCCACTGTTCCACTGTGCTCTTGTCCTGGTCATCCAGGTTCTGGGCTGCAGTATAGATCTGATTGATGATATCCGAATTGGAAGTAATGCCGATCTCGCTCAGCACGGCACTGGTTTCAGTCTGTACAATGCCAAGATAGGAATTGCTGATGATGTCACTGCCGCCTTCAAAGAGCGGTGTATTCAGCACCACGCATACCACCAGCACCCAGATCGTTGCCGAGCAGAATCCCAGGATTGCACCAAGCACACCGCTGATCTGTTTGAGTACCGGAATGCTCTGGATCCCGGCCATCAGTTTTTCCAAAAGATAGAATATCAGTTTCAATACCACGAAGATGACTACGAACCAGGCAGTCTCATTGAAGTACTCATAAACCTTGGACTGGATCAGGGTATCCTGAAACGGTGTCCATGAAGATGGCCAAAGATGGAAATATTGGCTGGCTACTGTACAGTAGCGGAATGCCAGAAACAGCGACAGCAGCCCGCCGGCCAATGATACGACAGAGCGCAGAAATCCCTTACGATAGCTGCCAATCACAAAAATCAGATAAAAGATCAGCAGTGCAATATTGAAATAAGTTTCCGTTCCGGTTGGAATTTTAATCATCCATTCTCCTCGTAATACTACATCATGTTACTCTTTCAGCAATTCTCAGGCAAATTAACAGTGTTACAATACAGCAATGAAACCTACCGTGATCTCAATCAAATTAACTTCAGCCCAGCAGAAGAAACTGTATTCTGCCTGGTCTGAATCAGCTGTCAGTCAGAAAGACCTGCCTGCCTATGCCGTCTTTCAGCTGCGGCCGGAACGCTGTGTGATTACCTGCTATACATCCGGCAAGACGGTATTCCAGGGAAGTGATGCTGAAGTATACGCATCCCCGTTCCAGACAGCATCCGCCCCATCTACAGAAGCAGTTGCGTTACCCGGAACAGTCAGTCATGACACCCTGCCGCAGGCTGGCAGTGATGAAGTCGGCACCGGTGATTACTTCGGTCCGGTCTGTGTCTGTGCTACCATTGTAAGACCGGAAGATATTGAACTGATGCACCAGCTGGGGGTCAGAGATTCCAAGGCACTGACGGATGCCGATATCAGAAAAACAGCCCCGGAACTGATGAAGCATCTGACTTACAGTCTGCTGATCCTCAATAACCGCAAATACAACGAAGTGCATGTAACAACGAACATGAATGCCGTCAAGGCAAAACTGCATAACCAGGCTTACGTCAATCTCTCAAAGAAAGCAGAACTGCCGAAGTTCAAGATCATTGACCAGTTTGCCGAAGAGCCGATCTATTACCATTACCTGAAGAATGAACCGACAGTCATCCGTCAGATCCATTTCGAGACCAAGGCGGAAAACAAATACCCTGCAGTCGGTGCCGCCAGTATGATTGCCCGCTATGCCTTTCTGAAGTCCATGGATGCCATGGAAGAACAGTACGGCATGAAGTTCCAGAAAGGTGCAGGTTCTGCAGTCGACCGCTGTGCGGAGCAGTTCATTGAGAAATACGGTCCAGGGAAACTGGGCGATGTCGCGAAGCTGCACTTCAAGAATACCGAACGCATCAAGGGGCTGGATCATTGATCCCTGCCCCTTTTGTTTTGAATTCAATCCATTGTATTGGGTATCTTTTCGACATCCAGTTTGATCGTATGTTCCAGACGCACCATTTCCACGCCGGCTGCTTTCAGCATGCGCTTGCTTGCAACGGTCGTCTCTGTATCCTTGTACTTGTCTGATTCATAGACGATCCGCTTGATGCCGGACTGGATAATCGCCTTGGCACATTCATTGCAGGGAAACAGACTGACATAGATGGAACAGCCGGATACCGAACGCGGGCTGTTCAGAATGGCATTCAGTTCTGCATGGACAACAAACGCATATTTGGATTCCAGTACGCCGCCCTGTCTGGACCAGGGAAACACATCATCACTGCAGCCTTTCGGAAAGCCATTGTAGCCTACCGATACTACCCGGTGATTTTCATCAACGATTGCTGCGCCGACCTGTGTGTTGGGATCTTTGGAACGTAACGCAGACAGATGGGCGAGGCCCATAAAGTATTCATCCCAGGTCAATGTATCCGTGCGTTTCTCTGACATCAGCTTATTCTCCCTTGATATATGAACTCAGTATAGTAGTTCCGTAGATTTCATCAAGCCTTGTGGCCATGTTTTCGGCATGTTTGGATAGGCCGTGTTCCTTCTCATATTCCAGAATCCGGTAATCACTGCCGATGTACTGTTCGTCAGTTGGAATGGTACAGCTGCGGCTGACAAAGTAACCAAGGACGACACAGAGTATGACAGAGGACACTGCTGTATTTTTTCTGAGGGACGCAACCGATGGATCAGTGTCAAACAGCACTGCCAGGATCAGTCCGCCGATAAAGCCGCCGATATGTGCCTGCCAGGCAACCCCGCCGACAAAGTTGATTGCCGCATTGATGACCACTGTTTCAATCAGGGGGTTCTTGACGGATGGATTCTGAAGACCGCCGTTTTTGACGACCCAGTAGATTTCAGCTGCCATCAGACCGTACAGGCCGCCGGATAAACCGACAGATACCTCATTGCCGGTCATGATAAACAGAA
>JAKVJO010000018.1 GCA_022486935.1 Solobacterium sp.
GATCATTCCTATAACTCATAATTTGACGATCTAGACAATGTAAAAGAAGGTATCTTTGGGGAATGAAATACTTCCGTCAAAATACCTTCTTTCATTTTTACATTGCCGACCCCACTTAATGACCCCGGAAGTTGTCCCCAACTACTTTGGCGAAACCCCGGTTAAGTTTGGTAAGCCAACCGTTTCCAGTTCCCTTCGTCCCGAGTTATGCTACTTTTTCAAAAATGTCTTTTGGTGCACCGCAGACCGGGCAAGTCCAGTCAGCTGGCAGATCTTTGAATGCTGTTCCCGGCTTTACGCCATGTTCAGGATCTCCAACAGCGGGATCATATACATATCCACATGGGCAGGCATACTTATCCATATCAGAATTCCTCCTTATGCCCATATCATATTCAGGTTCATGTTCCAGTACAAGTACAATGCCCAACAGCTGCCCTGGCACTGATCATTTGTTTGAAGAAGTATTATCCTGCACTGCTTTCTGTCTCATAGGGCCAGTCAACAATTCCGCCGAAATCATAGACATGCGTATATCCAAGTTTCACCAGCTTGTCTGAAGCCTTCTTGCTCCGGACACCGGTGCGGCAGTGTACCAGCAGTACAGCATCTTTGTCAGGCAGTGCTTCCGGCATGGTATCACCAATGGATTCCACCGGCACAAGCACAGCACCCGGAATATGTTTCTCGTCATATTCTTCCTGCGTACGTACATCCACAATGGTCACTCCGCCCTGATCGATCATGGACTTGGCTTCCTCGGCAGTGATCTTGTGGTAAGCAGCTTCCGTCACCGCAGTCACACTTGCAGAAGACGAAGCAGATACCGCTGCGGTTGATACTGCAGCAGAACTGCTGCATCCTGCCAGAACAGCTGCCAGGCCAACAGTCAACGCCATGGTCTGAATCCGATGTTTCATCATTTCCCTCCATTGCCGCAGTTAGAATGCGGCTGATAGCGTCATTCTACAGTACAGATAAATGCCGTCAAGCAGGATGCCCTCTCTGGTCATTTCTTGAATGCAGAACAACATGATTTTCGATAATAGGCATGACACAAAGCCATCAAAAAACCGCATTATCTGCGGAATTTTGTGGATGGCATTTCTGCCATGAAGTTTTGGTGGAGCTGAGGGGAGTCGAACCCCTGTCCAAGAGTTGTCTCACATTCAGGCGTCTACAGTTTAGTCCGCTGCTTGATCAGATGGCAGGCATGAGAACGGGCGATCCACTTGCCAAATCTGCCTGTATGTTTTTCGGGCTTCTCCTTACAGGCTTCAGGAGTTACCTTATTCGTTTGATTACACAGTTAACTGAGAACGACTAATCAGATAACCGGGTCGCTGCGGAGCGTCTAGCTCTTTAGGCAGCGAAAGCGAAGCTTGTGTTGTTGTTTTTAGCGTCTAAATTTTTAATGGTTAGGCCATCACTCCACTGCATCCTGAATCAGACAGAAACCTGTCGAAACCTTTACAACCCCAGTTGTCTGAATCACGCCTTTCAGCGTATTGGAAATATAGCATACCGCCATGACGAAATCAACAGTGTTTGAATGCGATCAATGCCTGCAGTTTATAATATTGGTATGAAGAAACGCGTTCTGGCAATCATCGTTATTTCTGCAGTCGCAATCGCTGTCATATACTGCTCCGGCATAGTCGCTGGCAGGACTTATACTGCAGAACATTTTGGCATTGAAACCGTCCTGAGCGGCAATGACTTCAACAGCAATGGCACGGATGACTCTACAGACATTCTGCTTGGTGCCCGTCAGGATGCCGAGAACATGCCATCCTATGACAGTGCCTATTACGATACCGGCTATCCACCGGAGAATATCGGTGTATGTACCGATCTGGTCTGGCGGGCATTCCGCAATGCCGGTTACAGCCTGCGGGATATGGTAGACAGCGATATTGCAGCCCATCCGGATCACTATCCAAATATTACAGTCTCTGACAGCAACATTGACTTCCGGAGAGTGATCAATCTCCATCACTTCTTCGCATCCTATGCAATTCAGCTGACCACTGACATAAATGACATTGAGGCATGGCAGCCCGGCGATATCGTCATCTTCGGTAATGACTCTCATATCGGAATCGTATCAGACAGAAGAGACCGTCAGGGAGTTCCGTATCTGATCCATAATGACGGCGGCGTGAAACGGGAAGCGGATTATCTGCTGCATCGCACGCCAACTGCGCATTACCGCTTTGATGGCAGTCTTCTTCCTGACAGTATCATTGCCGCCTGGCATTGAGCAGGAAACACAAAGGGACCCAGAACTGTTGAAATCAGTTCACGGATCCCTGCTTTTTTCAGTATGTATACTTCTCAGTCCGTATGATCAGTTTCTCTATGATTGCAGGCACTCATTCACCCATTCGATGAAGTTGCTGGTGCTGTCCCCGGAACGCTCAGCCATCGTATGACCGAGCCCCCAGACTGTCGCAAAATCCACACTTTCAACATTGCTGTTGTTTTCCAGGGCAAGTGCGAGGTTGACTTCTGTTGTCAGCGCAGTATCGCTCTGGTTGATTCCAGTCCGGATCCGCCAGTATTTAGCTACTGTGCTGGTATTGTATCCGTCATAGGATTCAAGCAGATAATAAAGCGGCGTATACATATTCAATCTGACATCTACGGTATTTCCGACTGAATCCGTTTTTGCAAGGTCTTCTGTAAACGCAGATTCATAGTCTGTCCCCTGCACAATCTCAGCCAGCAGCGAATCAAAGTGCGCTCCGTTTCCGTCACCATATCCAAACAGTGTATTCTCACCCTGTCCGGCATCCAGTTCATCAAATGCGCCAAGAGACTTCGATACATTCTTCATGGCTGTGCAGAAATCCGCAACACTGGTAATTGTTGCTGTATTGGTTGAAGCATCATAAGTAACCCATGTGCCATTTGCGTTCAGGGCATCAATATAATCATGCACTGTTTCATACGTCCCGGATATCGTGACCCCGCCATCCGATGATATGCGGGTGATGTTATCATTGGCTCCCGCATCCCATGCGTCAGCAGTGGATTGAGCCTGTGTGGAATCATCCATCGGCGTTGAAGAAGTATCTGGCATTGTCCCATCCGGCTTTGCACCGCTCGGTTTGGTACCGTCTGCTGCACCGCCGCCATTTCCTCCCATACCGCCAACACCTCCTGATGAAGACGAACTTGCGTCATATGGGAATGTTGTATCACTCAGGAAATTGTTCAAAGAAGTCTCGATTGTCTGTTTGATGTATTCATAATACGTACCTGACTGGTAAATACCCGTATCAGAAGTTTCCAGTGTCAGCGCATTTCCATTCTCATCCTTGAGGCCTGCCTGATTGACCCATTCTGCCCAGGCAGTTGCCAGTGAATCTGAAATGCTCTGCTCTTCATCAGTGAGATCAGTTCTGGTTGTTCCCATCATCCATTCATAGGATTCATCTGCAGTATCAAGATTGGTAATTGGGCACCAGTCCATCGAACCGGCAACTGCATCGCTGACTCCCTGTACCGCACCGATCTCTGTCAGATACGGCTCATACAGAGCACTGTCTCCTGATGCACCGACAATCGCTGACTGGGCACCGCCGCCGCTCATGCCAAACACAAAGATGGAATCCATATTTCCAGCGATGACGCCTTCGTTATAGCGGATATATCTGATCGCTGCTTTGATGTCTGTCACACCCGCAGGAGCACCGGCATCTCTTCCACGGCATCCGGCATGAACATAAACAAAGCCTGCGGAAGTATATTCACTGACATCTGTATAATCCGTCAATGCTTCCTGTGCAGAATAACCTGGTGTATTGATCGGCATGACAATTGGCGCAGTTGAAGCTGTATAATTTCCAACAGTTGCGTCTTCATTCAATGTCACTGTATAGGTTCCATCACTGTTTTCCGTGCCATTGAAATATGCCCCAGGCACAAATACGGCAAGATTCTCATATGACTCATCTGCCGGCGATGCACAGTAATCAATCCCGATCTGGTAATACACATCTGCTTCTGCGTTGTACTGCCAGGTATCCATATTGATCTTGGACAATGTAGTTGATACTGTCACCGTTTCCGCTGAAGCGATTGATGAATCGGTAGAGGCAGTCTGCGTTGTTGTACATCCTGTCAGCATCATACAAAGCGCAGATGCCATTCCGAGGTATTTCTTCTTTCTGCTCATTTCACCCTCCTGATTTTGAAATGTCATTTCAGCGTAATCAATCATATCCGTTCGATGTGAAACTTATGTGAATCATTTCTGATTCATTTCGGGAGAAGAATTATTTTATGGAGAGCAGCACTGAAAAGTATGCTATCAAACCATTGCAAGGTATCTGGGCATTCTTTCAAAGGTTGATTAATCTGATGTCAATTGGGTGCTTATTCTGAACACATCCTTTCTTTCCAGCTGGATCTGTTACATCATATGCCGTTTTATTCACTCAACTGCTATGACCGTCTCTGCAATAGCATCAAAATGCCGCAGCTGTCTGCGGCACTTTGAGGATGGAATTTCCTGCGAAGAATCTTGGTGGAGCTGAGGGAAGTCGAACCCTGATATCCAAAACAGTATATCGTTCAATCTCTCGGCAAAGAAGTACAGGCTTATTTGGTAGACAATGACGATGCCTGACTGCTCAGATCCTGGTAGTCTCTTTGAAACATGACGCGGTAATGCGGATCATAGGTCTTCTTGTAGAGCGTGCTGTGATGCACGGATGGATATCCATGGCTGCGATACCAGGAAAGGAATTCATCTACCTGATCCTGGGTATAGTTGAATCCATACTCTGCCCAGTGTTTCTTGAACAGTTTCAATTTATCCATAAATTCTGCCAGTGAGCCAGGCGCACACTTTGCGTCCGTCAGGAACCACTGACCGATTTCTCCGGCAGTCAGGATGGTCTTTGCCCTGGCCAGATTGAGACGGCAGCGGTAATTGCCGATTGGCTCAATCAGCGGCATGCCTGCATCAGCCTGCACGGATTCATATTCCTCCTGGAGTTGCTGCATGACATAGTCCGCATTCTTTGCGGCGTGTTTTGCCCCAAACTCATTCTGATAAATCAGTTTGACACAGTCCTGCGGCTCCATGAGCGGATATCGCTTTGCCTGTTCAGAAAGGATGTTTTCGATTTCTTCCATGGTGTTATACCTTCGCTAACTGCGGAACTTCAATGCCTTCTGCATTTCCCTGCTGGCATCCCTGAGTTTTTCAGTTTGCCGTTTGTCATACAGATCCTTGCCTTTGGCAAGTGCGATTTCAATTTTTGCCTTGCCGTCCTTCAGATACATTCTGGTTGGAATCAGGGTATAGCCCTTGAGCCTGACCTTATCGAAGAGCTTGCTGATCTCATACTTATGCAGCAGCAGTTTGCGGTCACGGTCCGGATCAACGTTGAAGATATTTCCATACTTGTAGGGAGAGATATGCATGCCCTTGATCCAGGCTTCTCCCTTGTAAATGGAAATGTAGGCATCATTAAACTGCACTCTGCCATCCCGGATGGATTTGATCTCCGTTCCGGTCAGCGAGATGCCGCACTCCAGATATTCTTCAAGAAAGTAGTCGTGTCTTGCCTTGCGGTTGACTGCGACATTCTTCTCACTTTTTTTAGTGGCTGTTTCCTTCATGTTTGCTGTTATTTACCCTGCGGCCGCTGTTGGAATAAGATCCGCCGGTACGGCCTGACGGCTTGCGTGAGCTGTATCCGCCCTTGGAGGAACGATGTGCATCCGAGGACTTTCCCCTGTAGGAAGATCCGCTTCCGCCAGAACGGCGGTCACTGCTGTAACCTCCGGATGACTTCCCGTAAGACTTCTTGCGGTCTCCACTGTAGGAAGACTTGTCTTTATTGTAGCTGCCGGATGATCTGTCCTTGCTGTAGGAAGAACCGGTGCTGCTGGAACGGCGGTCACTGCTGTAGCCTCCGGATGATTTTCCGTAAGACTTCTTGCGGTCTCCACTGTAGGAAGACTTGTCTTTATTGTAGCTGCCGGATGATCTGCCTCTGTTGTAAGAGGAACCGCCTGAACGGCGATCGGATCCGCCGGATCTGCTGTAGGACTTTCTGTCATCACTTCCATAGCTTCCGGAAGCATTGTCAGATCCATAACGGTTGGTTCTTGGCTTCTGGTATGTATTCTCTGCATCTGCTCCTTCCGGACTGCGGAACGAACGTTTCTGGTCATACGGCCTGGAGCCATAGGAAGGACGTCCGCGTCCCTGGGAGTTGCGTGCACCATAGCTGCGCTTATGATCGCCGCCGGAGCTTCTGCCGCCGCGGGATGCACCTCTGTCGTCTCTATGTCCGTAGGAACCGCCGCGCTGCGGACGGTCCTCACGGGATCTGCGGATGCCGGTTCTGGCAATGCCGAACTCAATCGTAGAAGTACCTTTGTCAGCAGACAGGACAATGATATTGACCTTCTGGCCGACTGCATACTGCTTTCTGGTGCGTTCACCAACCAGCATATAGCGCTGCTGGTCGAACTTGTAATAATCATCTGTCAAAGAAGGAAGACGGATCAGTCCTTCAACCGTATTGTCCAGCTGGACAAAGAAGCCGAAACTGGTCACGGAGCTGATAATGCCCTCTGCCGTTGTACCGACACGGTCTTCCATGTACTCAGCCTTCTTCATATCAGTCGCTGCCCACTCTGCATCCTGGCTTGCACGCTCACGGATGGAAGACTGCTCTGATGCGGCCTGTACAAAGGATTCATCCTTCAGTGTTTCATTTGCGTCTTCGCATTTGTCAAAGACGTACTTTCTCAGCATACGGTGAACACAGAGATCCGGATATCTGCGGATCGGTGAAGTGAAGTGCAGGTATTCCGTCTCAGCCAGACCGAAATGGCCAAGGCACTTGGGATCATACTTTGCCTTCTGCATGCAGCGGAGCAGAAGTTTGGAAAGAACCGGATACTGTTCTTCATCCGAGCATTCTTCCAGATACTGCTGCACCTGTTTCGGTGTCAGATTGCCCTTTGGCAGGATGAATTTGTGTCCCAGCAGATAACTCATCTGTTCAAACTCTTTCATGCGTCTGGCCTGCGGTTCTTCGTGAATACGGTAGACACACGGAAGCTGGTGTTTGTTCATGAAGTCAGCGACAGATACATTGGCAGCGATCATGCAGTCTTCAATCATTGCCTCGGCATGTCCCTGCACTCTTGCAAAGATATCAACCGGATGGCCCTGCTCATCTACCTTGATCACAGATTCTGTGGAATCAAAGTCAATGGCACCCTTCTCATGACGGTTGCGGCGGATCGCATCTGCGCAGTCGCGGAGGGTCGTAAACAGATCGCCGAGATGAGCATACTGTGCGCATACTTCCTCGTCGCCATTCAGGATCTTGTTGACGTTGTTATAGGTCATACGTTCCGTGGAACGCATCACTGACGGATAAATCTCATAACTGACAATCGTGCCGTCTTTGGCAACGATCATCTCACAGGTGTTGGTCAGACGCTCTTCGTGCGGATTTAGACTGCAGATGCCATTGCTCAGCACATGCGGTAACATCGGCACAACGGTATTCACTGCATAGGTGGAAGTACCGCGCTTGAACGCTTCCTGGTCCAGCGGTGAACCGGCTGTCACATAGTGCTCCACATCGGCAATGGAAACAATCAGGTCCCATCCCTCTGGAACAGCCTTGACGCCGACTGCATCATCAAAGTCCTTGGAGTCATCTCCATCAATGGTAACGATGACTTCATTAGTCAGATCACGTCTGCCCTTGCGGTCTGCTTCGCTGACTTCTACAGCAACTGCATTCGCATTGTCCATAACTTCCTGCGGGAATTCCGGCTCGATGTCATGGTCCAGCAGGATCGACAGGATATCAACTCCCGGATCATCCTTGAAACCGATGACCCGTTCCACTCTCAGAATCAGCGGTGTGCCATAGCGTTCAATGCTCAACAGCACCTTGAGTCCTTCGGTCGGTTTGAAATCCTTGCCACAGCGGACGTTGGTCCCATGGGCATCAATCTTCTCATCATCTGCGACACACTGCAAGCCATGCGGCGTCAGTGTAAAGGTACCCACTACATGGGTCGTCGCACGGGCAATGACTTTCTTGACTCTGCCATAGCCCATTCCGCCATCCTGCAGCAGTACGGTATCGCCATCCAGGGCATCTGCCTGATCTTCCGGCTGGATGACAATGGAGTCTTCACCCTCACGGTCAATGAAGCCAAGTCCCTTCCGGTTGATGGACAGCTTGCCGGTCATGAAGCCTGCCTGCTCCGGAGTTTCGTAGCAGTTGCCGGCATCGCGGACCAGAACAAAGTCATTTTCCATTTCTTCCAGCGCCTTGCCCAGGGCAATCAGATCCATGGACTTTTCAGCGCCGACTGCCTTGGCAATCTTCTTGCGAGTCATGGTTCCTTTTTTAGCGTGGTTGATGCATTCCAATATTTTGTCTTTTAGTTCATTCATTTTCTTTATCCTCAAATTTTACGGTTAATAAAACAGCCAGTGTTCATACACCGGCTGTTTGTTTCATATGATCACAGAACGCGGATCAGAATAACCAACGCGAAGAAGGCGACACCCAATACCAATGTGATGTTGGAGATGACCTTTTCGGAGCCACGCTCTTTGACATTCGCAAAGAGGTTCAGCCCGCCGTTTCCGGTAAACGCACCTGACATACCATCTGTCTTTCCGCTCTGAAGCAGGGACAGAATAATCAGCAGTGCAGATACGATCATTAACAATGCGTTAAGCATGAAGTAATATGCTCCTTTCGCCAGTGCTCGATTATTATAGCAGAGTTACTCATACAATGTAAACAGGTGAATATTTCCGGGAAATAACTTATTGGGCTGCCGGTGTATAGGCGCAGCCGGTATCACAGCCGGATGAATCGTTGGCTGCCTGCAGATCCGCGATCTGAGTGGCCAGTCCGGTCAGTTTTTCGCTGAGTGCCGCCTTTTTATCTGCGGTCCAGTAATCTTCCGGGCTGATGACATCAGAATCTTCCATGCAGGTCTCATTGTCGTAGCCGATCAGTTCACCATTGCTGACAAACAGCACCAGCGGCATGTAAATCCGCATATTTCCATCATTGTCATACTGGATAATGGAATCATCCCAGGCATTGATGGTCTCTGCAACCTGCTGATAGAACGCAGTGTCTTCTGTCTTATCCACGTGGATGTTGTAATACATCACCTGCGTGCCTGCAGATTTCACTGCATCATTCAGCTGCGGCACATATGCCTGACACCAGGGGCACTCCGGGAATCCCAGCAGGACAATGCCGGTACCGTGGGCCAGCATCTTCGTCAGAGAATCATGGTCGCCGATATAGAATACATTGTCTTCATCAAGGCCGGTATAATCCTGGGCCATCTGCTGTGCATCACTGAGGGTCTCTTCACTCGCACTGGCAGTTGGAGAAGCAGTTGGGGATGCAGTGGTATCAGTTGTATTGACCTTCACCAGTTCGCAGCCACCCAGTGCACAGAACACCAGGATCAGCGAAACCAGTTTCATGAATGCATGTTTGATCATTCGTGGGTAATTACCTTTCTGCCGAATGCCGCACCGTACTCTTTTGCCTCACTGAGCTGTGACTCACTCGGTCTGAACTTCACTTTGTAGCCATCCAGCACATTCAGTTTCAGCTG
Organism: Solobacterium sp.; assembly: GCA_022486935.1. Taxonomy (GTDB): domain Bacteria; phylum Bacillota_I; class Bacilli_A; order Erysipelotrichales; family Erysipelotrichaceae; genus Bulleidia. The sequence continues at coordinate 9,652 of JAKVJO010000018.1, forward strand.
ATTGAGCCGCACGGTCAGATTGCCGACTGCTTCACCGCTCCAGCCGTAACTGCCAAAGGCCGCTGCGTACTTGCCCTTTACGATTGTAGCATGCAGATTGCCAAGCAGGTTCCATACCGGCGGCAGTGCATCGCCGACAATTGTCGGTGAGCCAACCAGGAAGCCATCCGCATCATTGATCATATTGACGGTATCGCCAAGATCCGCTGTCTGCAGATCCACCAGTTTGACATCAATGTCACCGGCTGAGTGAATGCCGTCTGAGATTGCTTCAGCTGCCATCTTCGTATAGCCATAAGCGCTGGCATACGCAATGATGACTGTCGGCTTGCTGAACATCTTTTCAACGGACCACTTCCGGTAGGCATCCACCACATCAGAGATATGGCTGTCCAATACCGGTCCATGACCCGGACATACATAATCAACATCCAGCGTATCAAAGCGCTTCAGTGCATTCAGCACAAACGGATTCTTGAATGGTCCCATGATGCAGTCAAAGTACAGTTTTTCTGCTTTCCAGTAGCCCTCTTCATCCGTGACCTTAGAACGCAGGATATCCTGTACGGCAAAGTGACAGCCGAACCCATCGCAGGTAAACAGTGTCTTCAGTTCTTTTGCATAAGTCCACATGGTATCCGGCCAGTGCAGATTCGGGACTGATTCAAACTCCAGGGTGATATCACCAAGTGACAGCGTTTCTTTATCCTTGACGATCATCGTCTTGAAGTCTGTACGGTTCATGATCTCTTTGAGGTTGTTGATTGCCATGGCTGTTCCGACCACCGTGATATCAGGATTCAGATCAATGATCTTTGAAATACCATCGCAGTGATCAGGCTCGGTGTGATTCTGAATCAGGTAATCAATCTTTGAAACCGGAACCACTTCCTCAATTTCCGGAATATAGCGGTCCAGGAATCTTCCTTCCACAGTCTCAAACAGTGCAGTCTTTTCACTGCCCTTCAGAATATAGGAATTGTAAGTCGTGCCATAATCTGTCGGTACAATCACATCAAATACCTTCAAATCAAAATCACGCATGCCAACCCAGTAAAGATTCTCTTTCAGTTTAATACTTTCCATCCGGAACACACCTCCTCAGATACTTCAGATATTATACTGCACCGAACGGATTCAAGTGACTGGCATGCACCAAAAAAGGACTGTACCCTTTCAGGCATCAGTCCTCAATGATCGTTTGAAACTTAGATTACTTGCTCTTTTTAGCAGCAGCCTTGACTGTCTTCTTTGCAGGAGCAGTCGGAGCCATTGCCTTGACAGCCTTGACGTTGTAGAAGGAGTTGAAACCCTTGAACTGTGCAACAGGGCCGAGCTCTTCTTCGATTTCCATCAGACGGTTGTACTTGCAGATACGATCAGTACGGCTCATGGAACCAGTCTTGATCTGGCCTGCGTTTGTGCCGACAACGAGATCAGCGATTGTGCTGTCCTCGGACTCGCCGGAACGGTGGGAAACGACTGCAGTCCAGCCGGCTTCCTTAGCCATTTCGATGGAATCCAGAGTTTCAGTCAGAGTGCCGATCTGGTTGAGCTTGATCAGTACAGAGTTAGCAACGCCGAGTTCAATACCCTTCTTGATGTATGTGGTATTGGTAACGAACAGGTCATCGCCGACGAGCTGGATCTTGTCTCCAAGACGCTCGTTGAGCTTCTTCCATCCGGTCCAGTCATTCTCAGCCAGGCCGTCTTCGATGGAGATGATCGGATACTTCTTGCACCAAGCTTCGTACATATCGATCATTTCTTCAGAAGTCTTCTCGCCTTCGCCGGAACGCTTCAGGACATACTTCTTCTTCTTCTCATCATAGAATTCAGAGGAAGCCGGATCCATTGCGAAGCAGATATCCTTGCCTGCACGATAGCCAGCAGCCTTGACTGCTTCCATCATGAGCTTCAGAGGTCCTTCGTTGCCGAGGGTCTCCAGAGGTCCTTTGCCGCCCGGAATGGAGTTCGGAGCGTAGCCGCCTTCATCACCGACGGAAGTGTTGTAGCCATAGCCCTTGAGGACAGTCTTCAGAGCGTGGAATACTTCAGCACCCATACGGACTGCTTCATGAACATTCTTAGCGCCTACCGGCATGATCATGAATTCCTGAACATCAGCAGCGGAATCAGCGTGCTTGCCGCCGTTCAGAACGTTCATCATCGGAACTGGCAGAGTCTTTGCATTGACGCCGCCGATGTACTGATACAGCGGAAGTCCGAGGGACTCAGCAGCTGCACGTGCAGCAGCCAGGGAAACAGCCAGAGTTGCATTAGCGCCCAGGTTGGACTTGAACTCTGTGCCATCGAGATCGAGCATTGCCTTATCGATTGCCTTCTGGTTGAAGACGTTCATTCCGACTACTTTCGGAGCAATCTTCTTGTTGACGTTGTCAACAGCCTTCAGAGTGCCCTTGCCCAGATAACGGGACTTGTCACCATCACGAAGCTCGAGAGCTTCACGCTCACCGGTGGATGCGCCGGACGGTACGATTGCTTTTCCCCAGGCACCTGTGTCTGTCAGAACTTCGCATTCTACTGTAGGGTTGCCGCGGGAATCCAGGACCTCACGCGCATGTACTGCTGCGATATAGTCTTCGAAATTGTTAAGCATCTGTAATTTTTCTCCTCCTTGATTGGATCATTACATTACTATTCCAGAGATGTCGAGATCTCGTTGGAACCTTTACTTTGTGGCGTCGATGATTGCTTTGAAGGAATCAACCTTCAGAGATGCGCCGCCGATCAATGCACCGTCAATATCCGGGCATGCCATGTATTCGGCAATGTTGGTCGGCTTGACGCTTCCGCCGTACTGGATACGGACTGCTTCAGCAGTCGGCTCGTCATACAGTCCCTTGACGGTATCACGTACCAGCTTGCAGCAGTTCTCGGCAATGGTCTTGTCGGCAGATTTGCCGGTGCCAATTGCCCAGATCGGTTCATATGCAATTACCATCTTAGCTACTTCTTCAGCAGTCAGTCCTTCGAGGGAGCCCTTCAGCTCTTCCTTGATGACGTCAGCAGTCTTGCCGGCATCATACTCTGCTTCGGTCTCACCGACACAGAGAATCGGAGTGATGTTTGCTTCGAACAGGCGCTTTGCCTTCTCAGCACATGCCTTGGAAGTTTCATTGTAATAAGTACGGCGCTCAGAATGACCGATGATGCAGTAAGTGATGCCGATTTCCTGAAGCATCGGTACACTGACTTCACCGGTGAATGCACCGGAGTCAACCTGGTTGCAGTTCTCAGCAGCGACCAGTACATGCTTTGCATTCTTCACTGCAGTTTCAACGCAGGTGAACGGTGCAGCAATTCCGTAGTCGGCAGCTTCGTTTCCGTTGAGATACGGCTCAACGCCCTGGAAAAATTCCTCAGCATCCTTGTTGAGTTTGTTCATCTTCCAGTTGCCGAAGATAATTGGTTTTCTTGCCATGTCGGATTACTTCTTGTCCGGGATAATAGCAATGCCCGGCAGTTCCTTTCCTTCCATGTATTCGAGGGATGCGCCGCCGCCTGTGGAGATGTGCGTGAACTTGTCGGCATAGCCGAGGTTCTTTGCAGCAGAAGCGGAATCGCCGCCGCCGATGACTGACATGCAGTCGTCGAGGCTTGCAATTGCCTTGCAGACACCAACAGTACCTACAGCGAACTGTTCCTTCTCAAATACACCCATCGGTCCATTCCAGAATACAGTGTGAGCTCCAGCCAGTTCCTTGGTGAAGAGTTCAACTGTCTTAGGTCCGATATCGAGTCCCATGTAGCCATCCGGGATCTCATTGGAAGCGACCGTCTTGACATCTGTCGGATTATCGAAATCATTTGCGACTACAGTGTCAATCGGGAGAATCAGCTTGCCCTTGCCCTTTTCCAGGAAGTCCTTGGCAATATCAACCTTGTCAGCTTCCAGCAGGGAAGTTCCGACATTCCAGCCTTCAGCCTTGAAGAAGGTATAAGCCATGCCGCCGCCGACGATAACCTTGTCAGCGATCTTCAGCAGGTTCTCAATGACAGCGATCTTGTCAGAAACCTTGGCGCCGCCCAGTACTGCAACAAACGGACGCTTCGGATCATCCAGTGCCTGTCCGAGATACTTCAGTTCTTTTTCAATCAGGAAGCCGCCGGCAACCTCTTTCATATTGGAAGGAATTCCAACAGTGGAAGCGTGTGCTCTGTGTACAGAACCGAATGCATCTTCAACAAATGCATCTCCCAGTCCTGCCCAGTACTTGCCGAGCTCTGGATCGTTCTTTGTTTCACCCTTCTCATAACGGGTGTTCTGCATCAGGACGATTTCTCCATCCTTCATTGCCTTGACTGCATCTTCCAGTTCCGGTCCTCTGGTTGCATTTACGAATGTAACCTTAGCCGGCTGAAGCTTAGCGAGGCAGTCTGCGACGATGGACATATCGTTCTTGGCTTTGTCCTCGTCTGTCTTGATCTTGCCCAGGTGACTCATCAGAATCACTTTGGCGCCGTTCTCCGTCAGATAATTGATGGTTGGAAGTGCTGCGCGGACGCGGTTGTCATCCGTGATCACACCGTTCTTGTGAGGGACGTTGAAGTCAACACGTACAATGACGCGCTTGCCTTTGACATCCAGATCCTTAACCATAACCTTTGTCATGCTTGAATCTCCTCCTTTTTGCACAAATTATTATAGCACCCGTCCTTTTCGTGAGTAAATGGACAAGCCTGCAATTTTGGCGATTTTCAGCGCTTTTTCACCGTGCTGGAGTAAACTGCGCCATCTGTTTCTGAAACGTTCACGCAAACCACTCAAACGGTACCGCTTTCATTCTCTTCCATTGCCAGTTCTGTCTTCAAAGATACGTCTTCAGAATCGTCCGGGCCCGAATGAACCAGCAGGGTTTTATAGCTGGCATCCATGCCGAGTGCACCAAGCGGAGCCGTGATCAGAATTGACAGCACCGCAACGGAAAGCACCAGACTGCCGCATGGCAAACCAAGTGACAGCGGCACGGAACCGATCGCTGCCTGAACCGTTGCCTTGGGCAGATAGGCAATGATGCAGTAGAGCCGTTCCTTCCAGTTCAGTTTTGTTTTAACCAGGCAGAAGAGAACACCGATACTGCGGAATAACAATGCCAGAAAGATCATGCCGACAGCCGCCAGTCCGGCGTTCAACATATAGCGGATATCCACTGCAGCCCCAACCAGCACAAACAGAATCACTTCCGCAGCCAGCCACAGCTTGCCGAACTTCTCTGAAAGACGTCTTGAGACTGACGGCACACTCTTCATCTGCAGTGTGCAGGCCATGCTCATCACGGCAAGCAGTCCTGATACAGACACAATCCCTTTCAGCCACGTCTCCATTGCCATCAACAGAAACGCCACTCCCAGCACAACGATCACCTTCATGCTGTTGCGTACATAATGCCGGTTGGCATATGCCGTTTCAAAGAACCATGCAAGCAGGATACCGGCAAGAATGCCAAGCAGGATACCCAGAATGATTGATACCGGTATACCCACAAAGTCCATGACACTGGCAGTGCCGCCCTGCGCCATGCTGATGAAGGTTGAAAACAGCACGATGACAAACACATCATCCAGTGACGAGCCGGCCAGGATCATCTGGGGAATACTCTTGTCAGTCCCATAGTGCTGTTCCATCAGTGTCACCATCCGCGGCACTACAACAGCTGGCGATACGGCTCCAAGCACTGCTCCCATGATCGCCGCTTCAAGAACGGTGATATGGAGAACGGACGGCGCAAACAGTACAAATGCCAGGATCTCCATCAATGCCGGCACAAATGACATCATGACTGCCGGTCTTCCGACCTTCTTCAGATCTTCAATGTTCAGTGAAAGACCTGCTTTAATCAAAATAATCACGAGCGCCATCTGTCTCAGATCTGAAGAGATCCCCAGAATTGAAGAATCCAGCAGGTTGAGTGCATAAGGACCCAGAATGATACCGGTTGCCAGCATGCCGATGATCCGCGGCAGTTTGAGCCGCTGACAGATCGCCGCCATGGCAAGGCCGGCCAGAAAAATCAAAGCGAGTGAAGTAAGCATTGCGTATGTCCTCCCTTTGGACGCAAGGGCATAAAAAACTGATGCCCTCTGCAAAAAAATCTGCAGAAGTCATCAGCGCTGTTATATCGCAGTTTGGCAGTACTACACCCGGGAGACTTCATTCCCTGCTGAAAGTTTATATCTTCTGAACATGCGCCGTCAACCGTCAGGATAAATTTTCCGGTTGTACTTTATGCACTTCACCCGTATAATCTCTTTGGTCTTTCATTCCCATGTGTATGGTCACACATGGGACGTGGAAGGCCATTTTTATTTGAACTGCTCCAGATACACTTCAACTGACCGGCTCATCTCCCTGGCGAAGTCGCTGTTGTACTTCCGTGCGCAGAACGCCTGTGTCCATGATTCAAAGTCTTTCCCGTTCAGGCTCTTTGAAACCATCCGTTTCTGATCATCCAAAGAGAGTTCATGATAGCCGTCCTTCTGTACAATCAGATCCATGTCACAGCGCTCCGGCTTGATCCGGTTCCCCACTTCCTTTGCCGGGCAGCCGAAGATGATCATGCATGCAGGCATTACATATTCCGGCAGGTGCAGAAGCTGCTGATGCGTTTCAGCGTTCTCCATGATATCGCCGATATAGCAGCTGCCGATTCCAAGCGACCACGCTGCAGTCACTGCATTCTGCGCTGCAATGCACGCATCGCTGCAGGCCAGCAATAGATCACCCACTCCGGGCTTTCTTGGCTGACATCCGGCAGTACGGTAGACATTCAGCCACTTTGCGGCATCTGCGCAGAAGATCAGCACCATGTCTGCTTTGGCAATCATCGGCTGATGGTCACAGGTCTCAGCCAGTCTGTCTTTCAGTTTCTGATCCTGGATATCGAGAATTGTATACAGCTGCTGGTTTCCGGCGGTCGGTGCCTGCACTGCCGCAGTCAGGATTGCATTGCGATCTTCCTCTGACAGTTTTCTGTCTGTGAATGCCCTGACAGATTTTCGTTCGCTCAATTGTTTCAGTACTTCGTTCATAAACACCTCCGGTTTTTTCTTATCCAGTATATCAGGGCAGAAAGAAAAGCAGACCCTCAATTGAGAACCTGCTTTGTTGGATATTGTGTTCAGTCTGCCCAGTCGCAGAGCTGATAATACAGTTCTTCGTAGATCCCTGCAGACTTTGCCCAGGATACATCTGTGTTCATGGCTGACTTGACCAGACCTTTCCAGCCTGGCCTGTTGTCATAGAACTGCTGGGTTGCGTAACGGATCGTATAAACCATATCATCCGCATTGGCTGCCCAGAAGCTGAAGCCATTTCCTTCACCCGTATACTCATTGAACGGATGAACGGTATCCTTCAGACCGCCTGTCTCACGGACAACCGGCAGAGTTCCATAATGCATGGCAATCAGCTGGCCGATTCCGCACGGCTCATAGAGCGACGGCATCAGGAAGAGGTCAGAACCGGCATAGATCCGGTGAGCCAGATCTTCGTTATATCCGCAGTAGTAGACTGCCTTGCCCTTGTTCTCTGTCTCCATCCACTTGAATGCATTCTCAGCATTTTCTTCACCGGTTCCAAGTACAACCAGCTGTACATCCATGCCGAGGATTTCATTCAGACGGTCAGTGATCAGATAGACGCCCTTCTGATTGGTCAGTCTTGAAACAATACCGATCAGGCAGGTATCATTGGTCACTTTGAGTCCAAGTTCTTCCTGCAGGGCAAGTTTGTTTGCCTTCTTGCCGGAAGCGTAGGTTCTCGCATCGAAGTTCTTGGCCAGACGCTTGTCTGTCTTCGGATTCCAGATGTCGGTATCAATGCCATTGACGATGCCCCAGAGATCATCTCTGCGGTAGCGGAGAATGGAGTCCATCTTCTCGCCATAGGTCTCAGTCAGAATTTCATTGGAGTAAGTAGGCGATACGGTGGTCACTTTATCGGCATAGACAATGCCGGCTTTCATGAAGCTGATACCGGAATCAAACTTGATGGATCCGTTGTCATAGTAATAGTAATCAAGTCCCAGGCAGCTCGGCAGCATATCTACACCGAAGTTTCCCTGGAATGCCAGGTTGTGGATCGTATAGACGTGCTTGATGGACTGATAGCGTGCATCTCCTGCATAGCAGGCATGGCACAGCAGCGGAATCATACCGCACTGCCAGTCGTTGGAATGAATGATATTCGGCCACCAGTCAACGAAGTAGATCATATCGAGTATTGCCCGCTGGAAGAAGGCGAACCGTTCGCCGTCATCCTCGTAGCCATACAGACCGTCACGCTCAAAGTAGCCCTTATGTTCAATGAAGTAATAGACCACACCGTCTACCGTTGCAGTATAGTAGGTAGCCGGCTGATCAATCCATCCGGAATGAATCTGGATCGTGCCGAGCCGTTTCAGCTCGCCATAATGCTTGTCAATAATCTTCTTGTAAAGAGGCAGCACCACTCTTACATCATGGCCGCGCTCTGCCAGTGCCTTGGGAAGACTCCCGATAACATCTGCCAGTCCGCCGGTTTTGATAAACGGCAGTCCCTCTCCAGCTGCGAACAGAATTGATCTCGACATCTCCTTGTCCTCCTTCAATTTAAATACGATCCCGGCGCTTTACATATACCGGCGCGTCATCAGTGCCAACCAGTTTCTTGACATGGTGGACAATTGCATATTTATCTACAATGACATGATCCAGTTTGGCATTTTCCCCGATGTAGGCACCCGGCAGGATAATGGAGTCTTTGATATCCGCACCTTCACAGACTGTTACATTTCTGGAAAGGATGGATCCATTGACCGTTCCCTTGACGAGGCAGCCGTTGGCAACCGAGGAATCATGTACTTTGGCAGTTTCCGTAAACATGGTCGGGCAGGAATCGTTGGTCTGTGTGTAGATCGGCCAGCCCGGGCGGAACAGCTGCTTGGAAACTTCCGGATCACGGAGTTCCATGGAAATCTTGTAGTATTCCGGCAGGTTGTTCAGGCATGCTACAAATCCATGATTTGCATAGCCGATAACAGTCAGTTCTTCCAGGGAATCGCGGATCGCATCTTTCAGCCAGTACAGGGAAGATGTAGCAGCTGCTTTCTTGACCAGATCAATGAACAGTTTCTTGGTCATGATCATGCATTCCATGGAAATGTTGCGGCTCTTGTAAGAGCCCTTGTTGATATCCATTCCGGTAACCCGGCGGTTCTTGTCCAGCACCAGCGTATCACAGCCAAGATAGTTTTCCTTGGCATCGGTGCTCGGGGTATACAGCATGGTGATATCAGCCTTGGTATCCAGATGCTGTTTCAGGGCATCATGGAAATCAAAGGAGTATACAAAGTAAGACGGTGCGATGATGACAAACGGATTGGCATCATCTTCGATGTACTGCATGTTCAGCATGTAGTTGGCAATGTCTGTATTGTACAGCGGAGAAGAGAAGGTCTTCTCACCGTACAGCACTCTCAGCTTGCCGCGTTTGGAGTTGATATTGTAATGCTTGCCGTCGCCCAGATGCTCAATCAGGTTGCGTGGCTTTTCCTTGCAGTATACCTGTACATTGTCGATTCTGGAGTTGGTCATGTTGCTGAGGATAAAGTCAATGACACGGTAGCGGCCCATGAAGGCAATGGCAGGAACCGGACGGTAGTCACTGAGTCCGCTGATGTAGGCGTTCTCGCCTTCGAAGCAGATAATTCCAAGTGCGTTCATCTTCGTTCTTCCCCCTTCAGTCCGTATTCTTCGCAATCAATTCAATATGATCGCTCTTGGCATCGCCGACCACAGCACCCGGCCCAACCTTGACATTATCAGCGACGATGCAGCGGACAACCTTTGCACCCTTGCCGATCTTGGCGCCCGGCATGATCACCGAGTCAATGACCTTGGCATCTTCGCCGACCTCGCAGCCGGTGCCGATGACCGAGTTCTTGACGCTGCCAAGTACTGTAGAGCCCTGTGTGACATAGCAGTTTTCAACAACTGCTTTCGGGCCGATGTACTGCGGCAGTGCATTGTAGTCTTCTGTGTAGATCTTCCAGTATGGATCAGACAGATCCAGTCCGGAATTCTTCTTGAGCAGATCCATGTTGGCTTCCCAGAGGGAATCGATGGTTCCGACATCTTTCCAGTATCCCTGGAAGCGGTATGCCTGGAGCATCTTTCCATCCTTCAGGTAAGTCGGAATGATGTCCTTGCCGAAGTCATGATGGGAATCCGGGTTCTTGAGATCTTCCATCAGATACTTGCGCAGGGTCTTATAGGAGAACACGTAGATACCCATGCTGGCAAGATTGCTCTTTGGATGGGCCGGCTTTTCTTCAAACTCAACAATGCGGTCATTCTTGTCACAGTTCATGATGCCGAAGCGGGTTGCTTCTTTCAGTGATACTTCCAGAACTGCAATGGTTGCGTCTGCTTTCATCTGGATGTGCTTGGCAATCATCTTTGCATAATTCATCTTGTAAATATGGTCGCCGGACAGGATCAGAACAAACTCCGGATTCATGGAATCAAGGAAGTCGATGTTCTGGGTGATGGCATCTGCGGTGCCCTGATAGACCTGGAAGTTTTCCTGGTCACGTTCGCGCGGTGTCAGAACGAAGACGCCGCCGTCATTGGTATCCAGGCCCCAGTTATGATCACGTGCTACATAGGAGTTCAGCAGCACTGATTCATACTGTGTCAGAACTCCGACAGTCTGGATGTCGGAATTGGCACAGTTACTGAGCGGAAAATCGATGATCCGGTACTTGCCGCCGAAATGAACTGCCGGTTTTGCCACCTTTTTTGTAAGATCAAGAAGTCTGGTTCCACGTCCTCCGGCAAGGATCATGGCCACTGTAGTGTTGGATTTCATATTATGTCCCCCTCGTGCTCTTTATGTTACCGCTTACATTATATAACAGGCACTGTAAATTTTATACCATGTTTTCCGTGTATTTTGGGTGAAATTATCATACATGCATGAACTCCTGTTTTTTCACATATGGACGGGCCAGACTGACAAGATACAGGGACCCTGTAATAATCACTGTTCCATCTGTTCCGGCAAGCGCTTCTGCTGTGTAAATTGCCTTCTGCCAGTCCGGTTCAATATCCGGATCCTGTTCCGCAAGATGGGCCGCTGTATCTGCCCGTTCGTTTTCAAACTGAGTGACAATCACCCGGTCGCAGGCGCCTTCCAGAATCCTGCGGATCGTCTGTCCCTGCTTGTCTTTCAGTGCACTGAACACGGCAATGATGGGATGCGGCATCTCTTGAAGCGATGCGGCCAATGCAGTCATGGCTTCCGGATTATGGGCACCGTCCACCAGTACCAGCGGATGTTCATGAACCGTTTCAAACCTTCCTGGCCACATGCTGTTCCGCACTGCCCGAAAGACTTCTTCAGTGCCGATATCAATGCCCAGCAGTGACGCTGCCTGCAGGGCAATTGCGGCATCTTCTTTCTGATAGCCGGCAGCGGTTGAAACCTCATAGAGATGATCCATCAGTTTCATCTGCCGCTTTCCGGTATCTTCATATGTCTCTGCCGGAATCACTTCGGCCTGTATCGCTGAAGCTTTCGTCTGCACTGCCTGTCTTGCCTCTTCTGCAAGATGCCCGATGAGCACCCTGCTTTTAGGCTTGATGATACCTGCTTTTTCTGTGGCGATCGCGCCGAGTGTATTGCCCAGGCGGTCCATGTGGTCCATGCCGATCGTCGTGATGATTTCCAGCTGTGGATGATGCAGGGTATTGGTGCTGTCCAGCCGGCCGCCGAGACCGGTTTCAATGACTGCAACATCAATCTGTTCATCCCGGTACCACTGTGAAGCGATCAGCGTATCGATTTCAAACATGGAAAGATCTTCTGTTTCGATGACGTTCAGATCCTGATTCAGATAGTTCAGAAATACTGACTCCGGAATCCACTGATCATTGATCCGGATCCGGTCGCGGTGATTCTCCAGATGCGGAGAAGTGTAAAGACCCGTCTTGTATCCATTTGCCATCAGGATGTCATTTAAATATCGGGCCGTGCTGCCTTTGCCGTTGGTGCCGGCAATATGCACAGAACGGAAGGTATCCTGAGGATTGCCTTCCGCTTCCATGACCTGTTGGAAATGCTCAAATCCATGATTGCGGTTCCGTCTGGAGGTCACCCATTCCACCGCATCTTCGATATTACTGAACATGGAGATTCTCGATCTGCCAGTTCACTGGCTGCTGTCCATGTTTTTTCAGAAATTCATTGGTCTTTGAAAAATGACGGCAGCCGAAGAATCCATGATAGGCAGACAGCGGAGACGGGTGGGGAGCCGTCAGTACCAGGTGTCTGGATGAATCAATCAGTGACTGCTTGGACTGGGCGTTTCTGCCCCACAGCAGGAACACAACCGGATCCTGCTTCTCGTTGATTTTGGAAATCGCATGATCGGTAAAGGTTTCCCAGCCTCTTCCGGCATGGGAGTTGGCCTGATGTTCTCTCACCGTCATCACCGTGTTGAGCAGGAATACCCCCTGCGTTGACCAGGGCAAGAGATATCCATTATCAGGGATATAGCAGTCAAGATCTGTATGCAGTTCCTGGAAGATATTGGAAAGGGACGGCGGAATTGCAATGCCGGGATTGACCGAGAAGCACATGCCATGTGCCTGCCCTCTTTCATGGTAGGGATCCTGTCCCAGGATCACCACTTTGATATCCGGATAGTCGCAGTGTTCAAATGCACTGAACACCTGCTGTTTGGGAGGATAGACCGGTCCCTTTGCGTACTCTTCGTGCACAAAGGCTGCCAGCTTCTGAAAGTACGGCTGTTTGAATTCCTGTTCCAGCCACGGATACCATTCGTTATGAACCATGTCTCCTCTTTTCCAGTTCAGTTCTTGAACGGGTCGTTTTGATGAGATTTTCTCAGAAGAACGAATGCCACAATACCGGCTGCCGCAATTCCGGCAATCAGTACATACGTCAGTGTGTTATCAGATGCTTTGGTCTGTGTCTTTTTCTGTGTGCTGTCGCTGCCGGAGCTGCTGCTTCCGGAATCACCGAAGCCATGGAACGTATTCTGTCCCCAGCCTTTGTAAGAATCCGGATCGCCGCCGTTTTCAGTGATGTAGTCATCCACATCCTGTTCAACCAGTTCAAAGTTGCGCGGGCCATAGGTCAGGACAACTTCATTGTAGGAGACTTCATCAAAGCTGGAACCGAGACAGGTTTCTGCCTTGTCCCTGATCTCAAGCATCTCGGCAAGACCGAATCCATAACTGGTTACCCGGGCCGGATTATCGATGACACTGTTGTAATAGGTCTCGGCATATTCCGTGTTGAGGCCAAGGGAACTCAGTTCAGTGGTGAGCTGTGACTTGGACCAGCCAAGTCCATTGACGCCAAGGTCAATCAGTGTTTCTTCTCCATAGCCAATGAGGTTGTTGATGTTGTCCATCGCCTGGGTCATCTCATCCAACCCGGACGTGCTCATGGCCAATTCTTCTGCATACATTGCCCAGCCCTCGGTATAGCCGAGATTTGAGATCTGCGTGCGGAGCGGATTCGGGTTGGTGGAATTGTACCAGGTGATCTGATAGCAGTGGCCCGGGAAGCCTTCATGTGCCAGTGTCTGATACAGATCTGTTCCGTCATCGACATTGTCACCGTTGACCTTGATGACATTATTGCTGATATCATCAATCGGCGGGTTGACATAGTAAGCGACGATATTCGGATTGGCAATGCTCTGATCCAGATACGATACCGTGTAATTGACGGTCGGTCCCTTTGGCACTGTCGTCATGTGGCTGTAAAGATAACTCAGTGTCTCATCCGCATCTGTCATGTCAATCGTCGATGGGCTGCTGATTGCATCGCCGTACTGCTGATACAGTGAGGAGTACTGTTCGACTGCGACGGTAATTGCTGTCTCCATAAGTGAAACCATTTCTTTCACTGTCATGGACGTACTGCCGGAAGACTGCACCAGTGTCTGGTAGTACTCACTGCCGTTTTCATATTCTGATAGACCGCCGGTCACAGAACGGGATCCCTTCAGTGCACTCAGTTCATCATACAGATTCTGGTAAGCAGGAATCAGGGTGTTCTGAATCAGGTCAGAGTTTTTGTCTTTGTAAGACTGGCGCTGGGCATCTGTCAGTCCTTCAAATTGATCAATGGAATCATCAAACGAAACAATCAGTTCATTGTCATCTGTCTTGGCCGTAAAGTCACTGATCTCACCCAGTGTATCGCTGAGTGCAGAATCAGTCAGGAAATATCCGGTAGACGCCTGATTCTTTGTAAAGTCGATGGCTTCCTCAAAATAGGCAGGCACTTTGGTGATCATGGTCAGATAAGAATCAATGTCAGACTGATCATAGAAGACAAACTCTTCCAGGTTGGTAATCATATTGGACTGCAGTCCGCTGCTTGGGTCAAAGATGACTGTCATGTCCTCATATTTGATGCTTTCCAGTTCAGAGTTCAGTTCTGTTTCATAGACTGAATAGTCATGCTGCTGGGATTCACTGAGGGAATCGTAATCAAAGGAATGCAGTGTATCCAGTGAGGTATTGACCTTGGATTCTGCGTCTGCGTCAAACAGATCGCCGAAGCCGTCATTCGCATCCGGCATCGTTATTCCGTAATTCTCCAAGTAGCGGACAGCATAATGGGCTGTCAGGTAATCTGAATTCTCAATGTAGTCGACAAACTCAGAAGTCAGGAAGTCATCAAATTTCGAGTTGTCAGTGGTTTCGGCCTGTACCGGAATCACGCTGGTAGCTGATACAGTAATTGCCAGAGAAATACCGACCAGACGTTCAATCATTTTTTTGAACATTGGTTCAATCTCCTTTTCTGTTATGCTGCAGGATTCTGGGTTGCCTTGGATGCCTGCATCATTGCTGCAACGGTCTGCTCACTGACATTGTGCATCAGATTGTTGAACCGTTTATAACCTTCTTCACGGTAAGCATCAGCTGGTTTCATCTGGGCATAGCCGCGCAGATGGATGCTCTCCTTGAGGTGCTCCATGATATCGACATGCATGATCCATTCCCGGTCCAGCGTTCTCAGGAAAATGAGCTTTTCCATCCGCTTGCGGTAATCCGGATCGGTATCCTTCACCCGTTCATCATAGCGCTGCTCTGCCAGTGTTCTCAGTGCATCTGCCGGCTTTCCTGCATGCATGCCATCATCGATGTCCGTTTCGCAAAGACCAAGTCCTCCAAGATATCCCTTCAGCTGTTTGGTCTCATCTTCACTCTTATCGGAAGAATCATAGGAAGCCATGACCTCTTCCAGGTTTTCTTTCAGCAGGCTGTCAAACAGCGGCCTTGGATCATCCATGTCCAGCACCTTGTCGCGCTGTTCATAGATCACCATTCTCTGCTGCATCATGGTGTTGTCATACTCCATGGTGTTCTTACGGGCATCATAGTGCAGACCTTCCGCCCGTTCCTGGGTGCGGTCAATGATCTTGCGGATCTTTTCTTCTGATCCCTTGCCGTCTTTATATGACTGGATCTCACTGCGGCACTCATCCGGTGCGAACTGTTCAATCAGATCATCGTCCATGGCAACATAGAATCTTGAGAAGCCCGGGTCGCCCTGTCTTCCGGCACGTCCGCGCAGCTGGTTGTCAATGCGCTTTGCCTCATGGCGTTCGCTGCCGAGTACGGCAAGTCCGCCGAGTTCTGCAACTCCCTCACCGAGCTTGATATCAGTACCACGGCCGGCCATATTGGTCGCAACCGTGACACAGGATCGCTGTCCGGCATGGGCAATGATCTCTGCTTCTCTGGTATCATCTTTGGCATTCAGGATCTGGTGCGGAATGCCTTTCTTCTTCAGCATGGTATCCAGCAGTTCATTGATCTCAACAGAAAGTGTACCGATCAGCACCGGCTGGCCTGTCGCATGGAGACGTTCTGTCTCCTGTACGATTGCCGCATACTTCGCACTTCTGGAAGTGAATACCGCATCCGGTTCGTCTCTTCTGACGCATGGTTTATTGGTCGGGATTTCGTATACCCGCATATTATAGGTATCCAGGAATTCCTGCTCTTCGGTCTTGGCAGTTCCGGTCATACCGGACAGTTTGTCATAGAGACGGAAGAAGTTCTGATAGGTAATGGTTGCCAGGGTAATGGTCTCCTGCTTGATGCCGACCCCTTCCTTGGCCTGGATTGCCTGATGCAGGCCGTCGCTGTATTCACGGCCTTCCATCTTACGGCCGGTGAACTGATCGACCAGTACCACTTCGCCATCCTGCACCACATACTCCACGTTCTTGGCGAACAGGTAGTTTGCCTTCATTGCCTGGGCAACATAGTGGGCAATGTCAGAGTTGCCGCCGGCATAGATATCTGTACCGTAGGTTTCGTCTGCCTTGCGGATACCGGCGTCAGTCAGTTCAACTGAACGGTCTTCCTTGGAAACTGTAAAGTCCTTGCCGGGGCGCAATGATTTTGCAAAGCGGTCTGCCCTGACATAGTCCTGTTCCAGCACCGGGCCGGGTCCGCTGATGATCAGCGGTGTACGTGATTCGTCAATCAGGATGGAATCTGCTTCATCCAATACTGCATAATGCAGTCCGCGCAGCACACGGTCTTCCCTGGCCAGTACCATGTTGTCACGCAGGTAGTCAAAGCCAAGCTCCGAGTTGGTTGTATAGGTGATGTCACAGCCAAACGCTTCCCGCTTGGCATTCGGGGAAAGCCCCGAGAGATTGCAGCCGACAGTCAGTCCCAGAAAACGATAAATGTCTCCCATCCACTTTGCGTCACGGGATGCGAGATATTCGTTGACTGTCACGACATGTGCACCCTTGCCTGCCAGTGCATTCAGATAGATCGGCATCACTGCCGTCAGTGTTTTACCTTCGCCTGTCTTCATCTCGGCAATATCGCCGTCATGAAGCAATACGCCGCCAAGTACCTGTACCGGGTAAGGAAATTCTCCAATGACCCGTTTAGATGCTTCCCGCGCTGCCGCATAGGCATCCGGCAGAATTGCATTCAGATCTGCTCCGCCGGCAAGTTTTTCCTTCAGTGCCGGAGTTACAGCTTTCAGTTCTTCGTCTGTCTTCTTCTGGTACTCCTCTTCTTTTGCCAGCACTTTCTTCTGCAGGGCTTCTGCCTGCTTGTAATGCCTTTTACCGCTGTCAAACATTGAATCGAACAGTCCCATTTGTCCTCCATGGTCATTCCAGGCTGCAGACAATTACACTGCAGGAAGGAATACTGATTTCCTGTGAGGACTCCGTTCTGGCATTTCCATTCTCATCCAGTACGACCCGGAAATTTCCTTCAAAGTGAAAGCTGTGATCCTGCATCGTCGGATTGACGATAATCCGCAGCCCTTTGGAGTGACTCCCGGAATCCTCATAGCCAATATCATAGTTGACTAGACCGCCGTCCGCAATGTTAAAACGGGTGTACCGTTTTACTTCCGCACCTGTCGCAAACCGGAGTCCTTTGTACTTTTTCCGCACTGCTATGCACTTTCTGGTGTATTCTGCCACATCCAGGTTGTATACCATGCGCTGCCAGTTCATGCCATTGATATCATCACTGGCATTATAAGAGTTCGTACTGCCCTGCTTGGTGCCGCAGAATTCTTCCCCGGCATGGAGCAGCGGAATTCCCTGTGCCACCATGGTACAGGCAATCATCATCTTCTGACGCTTCTTGCGCACTTCCCTCGGTTCCTCGCTGCAGCATGCATGCATCTTATCCCAGAGCGTGCTGTTGTCATGGGTCTCAACTGAGTTGACACTCTGAACCGGATCATCAAACCGCCAGAAATATGGAGAACCAAGCGTATTGCCGCTCAGTACACCGCACATATCAAACGCAAGATTCGTATTGCCGGTCACATATCCCTGGGCACCGATCTGATCATCGCCGGTCTGGCCCTTTACCACATCGCGGAACGTGTCATTGAAATGACCGATTCCCGGCATGGCATGCTGATTATAGATCTTGGCTTTTTCATTCTCATCCAGTGCCGTCGGCATATCCCAGCCTTCGCCGTAAATCATCGCATCCGGTTTACAGGAACAGGCAAGTTTTCTCAGCTGGTTCATGGTATCCACATCCAGGATGCCCATCAGATCAAAACGGAATCCATCAACGCCATATAATCTCATCAAGAGGGTAATCGAGAACTCCATCAGTTTCCGTACCATCGGCCGTTTGGAATTCAGATCATTGCCGCAGTAGGAACCGTTGGAAAGATAGCCGGAGGAATTGTAACGGAAGTAATAATATGGAACGCACTTATCCAGTGCAGAGTTTTCCACTTCATACATGTGATTGAAGACCAGATCCAGGTTCACCCGGATCCCCTTCTGATGCAGGGCAATAACCAGTTTGCGGAATTCCATCATCCGGCAGTAAGGATCCCACGGCGCTGAGCAAAACGAGCCATCCAGGCCGATCATCTGTACCGGATCATAGCCCCAGTTGTAATTGCGCTTTGGCTGCAGTTCATCCACTGTCGCAAAGTCGAGTACCGGCTGCAGCTGTACATGGGTAATGCCGAGCTTGACCAGATAGTCAAAGCCGGTTGATTCACCGTTCCATGCCGTACCTGTTTCATGGAATGCATTGAAGGATCCATGTTCCTTGGTACCGGAATCTTCATGACTGGTCAGGTCGCGTACACTCACTTCATAGACGATGGCATCGGCCGAACTCTTCATCGGCGGCAGCACGCTTGTATCACGCAGTGCAGCAATTCTTCTCGGATTGATGACGGCAGACATATGATTGTTGGCAGTGGAACTCAGCGCATATGGATCAGTTGATTCTACAGATGACCCGTTGCGGTTAACCAAGTATACATAGGTTGCCTGCTGCATGTCCCCGTAAATAGTTGTGCGGTAGACACCGCGGTCTGTCCGTTCCATCATCTGGGTCAGACTCTCAAGTCCGTTTCTGACCTTCAGCGTGACACTCACAGCAGTCGGAGCCCAGAGAGAAAAGACAGTGTATTCAGGATGATACACTGCCCCCAGATCATTTTCATCGTAGGTAAAAAGACGGTCAAATTCCGGCGTGTTGACAATGAATCTGCTCTGCAGCGGTACGCACTGGGCCTTTGAATCACGGATCCAGTACTGTACGCCGAACTTCAGGTCTGTCGGAATAATCAATTCATAGAGGATGTTTTTTTCCTGTTCCTCCACCCTTCGGATGACACAGTCCCAGGTGCCGCCGACGTCATCAGACAGGTAGAAGCCTTCCGCATGTCCGCTGAAATAGCGGCGCGATACGTATACCGACACCTTTCCAAAATCATCAAGATATGCGTTCAGTAACGGCATGCGGTTTCCTCTATCACTTTCTCTTTGTTATTTTACTGCTTTTTTCGCTGCCGTATGATGCGCATGCTTCGGGCAGGTCAGATAAACAGCAGAGAACGGTGCAATCCTGACCGTAATCTGATGCTCAAATTTGGCATTCTTATCCTTGCTCTTGACTGCTTTGACCGGCTCGAAGTTGCACATGTTGCAGCCGTCATAGATATCCTTTTCAGAGTTCAGGATTTCAGTATAAGTGCCGGAATCTGGTACATAGAGATCAAACTTCTCATAGGAAGCCGGCGTCATATTCAGGATGCAGATCAGATATTCCTTTTCGTCTTCACGGTAGAAGGAATACATGGACTGCTTGGAATTATCAGCGTCGATCCACTTAAAGCTGCGGTAGTCATAGTCACCCTTCCACATGCATGGATGTCCCTGATAGATTGCATTCAGATCACGGAAGTAGCGCTGGAATGCCGCATGGCGCGGATACTTCAGCAAAAACCAGTCCAGTTCCTTCTTCTCATCAAACTCCCGGAATGCACCGATCTCATTGCCCATGAAGTTCAGTTTCTTGCCAGGATGTGCAAACATGTATGCATACAGATTTCTGACCTGGGAGAACTTCTGATCATAGGTTCCCCACATGCGGTCAATGATCGTCTTCTTGCCATGGACATTCTCATCATGGCTCAGCGGCATGATAAACTTCTCGGAATAGAAGTATGCCATGGAGAACGTCAGCTTGTTGTGATCCCAGACACGGTAGATCGGGTCCGTTGCATAATACTTCAGCGTATCGTTCATCCAGCCAAGATCCCACTTGTAGTCAAAACCAAGTCCATTGTCCTGCGTGGAAGCAGTGACTTTCGGATAATCTGAACTGTCTTCTGC
>JAKVJO010000019.1 GCA_022486935.1 Solobacterium sp.
TAAGGCGCTGGCTCGTGATAAACGGCTTATAGCCGTGGAGCATACCACCCGTTTTACGGGTGGCTATGATTGCGAATTTTTGCGGATGGCATGATTTGTTAAAGTTGCTATAATGAATTTGTTGTCTGGAGGTTTTACATGATTTATCGGATGAATAAATACGAGCAGCTGGAAGATGATATTGTCAGTGATATCAAATCCGGGAAGTTGAAACCCGGCGATAAAGTTGACAGTGAGTCTGTACTGAAGAAGAAATACAATATATCGGCTACGACAGTCAGAAAAGCATTCGCTGATCTGATCAATGCAGGCTACCTGGTTGGCAAACAGGGGGCAGGTACGTTTGTTGCCCGCAAGCAGATGATCCGTGCACTTACCTCGATCAGTTTTTCGGAAGAACTGAAAGAGCAGGGGTATCGGGTTGGTATGCGTGTTGATTCCATCGGCTATGAGATCAATGAGAACGCAGCGGAAGAACTTGGCTTGAGCGGTGTGACTGATCTGCTCTGCCTGAGACGGGTCAGACTGGCCAATGATGAACCGGTTGCCTATCATATTTCCTGGTTCCCACCGGATCTGCTGACCAGAAAGCAGATTGAAGAAGTGCGGAAGAGCAATTCACTGTATGACACCATGAAGAAACACGGGATTGTGCCGGCAGTCGTCAATGAGAACTACTCAGTACGTGAAATCATTGATTCTATGATCTGCAAACAGCTGGCAGTCAAACGAAATTACCCGAGTTTCTTTGTCAAACGCACGACATTTGATGCAGAGAACAATGTCATTGAATACGCTGAGACTTATTTCAATAAAGAATGGTACTCAGTCACCGTCAATATAAAGGCTTGATGATCGCATCTTCCTCAGTGAAGATGCTTTTTGTCGTTCAAAAATGTAAACGCTTAACTTTTTCTGTTGCAAAGTGAAAAATGGTCTGCTATTATGATGACGAAGTTAACATGTTAACATATGAAATATGAGGGTGAGACCATGGAGCTGAAGAACTACACACAGCAGTATGAACAGCAGACAGTGGAGCTTTGGAACCGCTGCTGCACGTTTGATCCAATTGATGTCAAAAAGTTCCGCCGTCAGGCATTGTTCGATGATAATTTTGATCCTTCCCTTGCCTGGGTGGCATTGGATCAGGATCGGGTGATTGGCTTCATCTACGGCACCAAGCGTAAATTCCCGTATCTGGAACGCGGCCTGGAGCCGGAACGCGGCTGGATCAATGTCATCTATGTTGATCCATCATACCGGAAACAGGGGATCGGTCAGAAACTCTACGATCAAGTGGAATCTGGATTGAAGGAACTGGGCTGCAAGAACATCACTCTGGGCGCCTATTCACCAAGCTACTTCTTCTGGGGCCTGGATCCGGATCATTACAGTGACTCGGTCAAGTTCTTCATCAAGAATGGTTATCAGCCAGTGGATCATCATTACTCCATGGGCAAAGATCTCCATGGATTCGAGATCCCCGAGGATACGCTTGCCAGGAAGAAAGCAGATGAAGAGGAAGGCTATCGATTCCTCAACTTCGATTATTCATACAGTCTGGAACTGCTGGAATTTCTGAAGGAAGAATTCGGCGGCGGCTGGAAGCGGAATGCATTGCTTGCAATGCAGGCAAATACTGCTGAAGATGTCATCCTGCTGGTGACAGATCCCGAGCAAAAAATCTGCGGGTTCTGCATGCGGGCAATTGACGGCAACCCAATGCGGTTTGGACCGGTTGGCGTCGCAAAGAATCTGCGCAATAAGGGCATTGGATCGATCCTGCTGGATCTGCAATGCTTCGAAATGGAAAAGAAGGGCATCTACCGGATGTACTTTGTCACAACGGACGAAACGGGCAAGCGCTACTATGAGCGCCATGGCCTGAGTGTCATCAGAGAATTTGAAGTCTATAAGAAGGAGATCTAACACATGTCAGAAATCAAACGCGTCGTATCCATTGGTGCCCACAGTCTTGATGCCGAACTGCTTGGCGGCCCGCTGCTGCTGAAATATGCAAAGCAGGGAGCCCATATCACCTGTATTCACGTTACTCAGGGACGTCTGGAAGACCCTGCGGCAACCGAAGAAGCGAAGAAGACTTATCTGGAAGAACTGCTGGAAACCAACCGCAAGGCTGCTGCAGATCTTGGCGGAGATACGATCTGGCTTGGCTATGTATCAAATAATATGCCGTCTACCGAAGAGTTCGCCGAAAGGATGGAAAAATACTTCACCGATGAGAAAGTGGATCTGGTCATTACCCACTGGCGCGGAAGTATGCACCCAAGACACATCGCAACTCATGATGCAATCACCGAAGCAGTGAAGTCCATGCGCCGCAAGGGATCCAATGTCAAACTGATGTACGGTGAGACATTCGAAGATCTGGTTGGCTTCATCCCGCAGGCATATGTAGTCCTGAATGATGAAGAAGTTGATCAGTGGTTCAAAGCACTGAATGAATACCGTGTGTTCCGCGGCGGAGTCAATGACTTCCCGTATCAGCAGTACTATCCAACCAATCTCAAGGTCCGGCAGATTGAATCCGGATCATCCGGCAAAACCGTCTGCTACATGTACGCAAGTCTCATTGAAAACAAACTGTGGTGAGGAAGAATACGAATATGGGAAAAACATATGTCAGAGTTGACGACAGACTGATTCACGGACAGACCATTGTTGCCTGGGCTCCAACGCTTGGCATCCAGGAAATTGTCGGTGTGGATGATGTCAGTGCAAAGAATGCAATGCTTAAGAGCATCATGACCATGAGCGTTCCGAAGACCTACAAGACACATATCGTAACCACAGATGAAGCAAAGACCATTCTTGAAAAAGAAACCGAGAAGACAAGACTCGTCATTGTCAAGATCCCGCATGAGCTGCTCGCACTCAAGGATCAGATCAAAGGTTGTGAAGAAATCTATCTTGGCAATCTGGCCAAGAAGCCGGACTCCACACATCAGATGACCGGGGCAACCGGTATCTTCTATCTGAGTGAGCAGGATATCCAGGATATCGACAGTCTGGTCAGCGAAGGCTTTAAAGTGACATTCCAACAGGTTCCCAGTGCCGCGGGAGTCGACTGGTCGTCATTTAAGAAAACTCTATAGAAAAGGGAGGTAGGATCAAATTATGAGCATGATTCAAATCATTCTGATTGCCCTGTTCATCTATCTTGGATCAATTGGATCCATCGTGGGCAACACCATCGGCTGGTACACACTCGGCAGACCGCTCGTTGCAGCATTCGTTGTCGGCATCATTCTCGGCGATGTACGTGATGCAATGATCGTCGGTATTCCTCTTCAGATCATGTATATGGGCAACGTCACCCCGGGCGGCGCTGTTGCATGGGATCTGTCTTACGCAACCTACATCGGCACTGCAGGCGCACTCGTATTCGGAAGCGGCATGGATGCGAATGGCCTGATCGGACTGGCTACCGTGTTTGCCGGAATTGGCGGACTGGTCGGTCAGCTGATGTGGAACGTTTCCTACGCGGTCAATCTTCCCATCAACCGGATCGCACAGAAATATGCAGATCAGGGTGACTGCAAAAAGATGTATGTACCGAACGTTGTCTATGGACAGCTGATCGGCTTTGCCTGCAGATTCATCCCGGCAATCATCGTCCTGACTGCCATGAGCGCAACTTCTACACAGGCTGACTTCGCTACATTGATTCCTGGCTGGGTTACCCAGACACTGAGCACCTTCGGCGGCATGATGGCTGCACTTGGAATGGGCATCATCCTGTCATTCCTGCTCAAGAAGAAGTGGTACATCTGCCTGTTCCTTGCCGGATTCATTCTGGTCACCTATTTCAACCTCAGCACCATGGGTGTTGCAGTGGTAGGTATCCTGGTTTCTGTCATCTACTACCAGCTTGTAACAAAGGATAAGAACAATGAGGAGGCTGATGCGTAATGACGACCGCTGAAACCAAGACAGTCAAAAAGATCAAGCCGGCAACACTGAAGAAAGCATTCTGGAACTGGTTCTTCTGGAATGGATGCTCACAGCAGGCTGAGTCCATGCTGGGTATGGCATTCTGCCAGTCCATGTCACCGGTCATTGATGAACTGTATGATACAAAAGAAGAAAAAGCGGCAGGCCTGAAGCGTCATCTGACCCTGTTCAACACGGAAGCTCAGGTTGGCTCTATCTGTAACGGTATCGTCTGCGGACTGGAAGAGTCCAATGCCAACGGCGACTGCACTCCGGATATCATTGAGTCCGTCAAAGTCGCATTGATCGGCCCGACCTCTGCAATCGGCGATTCACTCTGGGTCGCTACCATTATTCCGATCCTGCTGACCATCTGCCTGTCCATTTCTCAGTCCAGTGAGACGCTGTCCTGGCTGGGGCCGGTGATCTACATGATCATCTATCCAGTCGGCACCTGCGCACTGTCATGGTGGCTGTTCCGGGTTGGATACAAGTCCGGCCTTGAAGGCATGCAGAAGATGATGGATTCCGGAAAACTGGATAACCTCACTGATGCAATGACGTTGCTTGGCCTGATCGTAGTCGGTGCGCTGACAGCTTCCTATGTCACCTGCTCACTGCCGATCCAGATTGTCCGCGATGTCTATGATGCGACGACCGGCACAACAACTTCCGGTGTTGTCATCTTCAACGCTGATGATACACTGAACAGCATTTTCCCGAAGATTCTTCCGTTGCTGCTCACTCTTGGGGTATATGATCTGTATGCACACAAGAAGTGGTCCCCGATGAAACTGATGATGTTGATCCTTGTCATGGCGCTTGTACTGACAGGCATCGGCTATCTCTGCGGCGTATACGCTTAATTCAAAACAGGAGATCCCGGCAGTGCCGGGATCTTCACTCTTAAGGAGGAAGTAAATTATGAATCCGGTTCTCTGGGCAATACTGGTATCAATTCTGATCATTGCAGTTGTGCTGCAGCTGGATCGGCTGCGCAGAAAAACAACAGAGGAACTCCGCCGTGTACTGCTGAAAGAGAACGATTTAAAACTGTATCTGCAGCTTCTGGAAAACAGGCATCTGCATCTTCTGTTCAGCAAGGCGACACTGGAACACTTCCGGCTGGAAGGCTATCTGCTGGAGAATGACAGTGATGCGGTCGCTGCATCGATTGCCAGACTGGATCAGGCACACCTGTCACGCGGAGAACGTCTCGACTATGACGGTGAAAAACTGTCCTGGTACTGCCGCAGACATGAAACAGAACAGGCTGAAGCAGTGGTCAAAGATATGCGTTCCCTGCTGGCTGACAGTAAGAACGAAAAGGATCAGGCAATTCTCAATGATGCAGAGTTGATTGAACGGATTTATATCAAACAGGATACTTCAGTGATTCCTGAACTGAAGCGGCTTGCAGAATCCCAGAATGGATCCATGCGGGCAATTACCTGTTTCCGGATTGCCAAACTGTATCACTTCAAACAGATGGATGATCAGTCAGCTGCGTACCTGAAGAAAGCCGAGGGACCTGCCAAAGGGACCGGTGCTGAAACAATGATCAGGGAATGCAGGAATGACCTGTCGAAACTGGATGTGTATTGATTGACAGAGGGCACTGTCACATGGCAGTGCTCTTTCTGTATCCGAGCTTTACAGCTGCCGTCCGGGCTGCTAACCTGGAACTGTCAGATTTGGGGTGCGAAGATGCTGAAGACCGGAATATATGAACAGATTGTCAATCAGAAGATCCAGAAGGAACTGAGCGATGTTCCCGAGGAACAGAAGTACCTGGAGAAGATTGATCAGGCAGAAGCTTCCCGTATCCTGTCCCAGTATGTTGCAGAGGTGATCCGCAGGGGAATGGATCAGCTGGGGGAAGGCCATGAAAGTCTGGAAAAGCAGGTTGAACTGTCCAACCGGATCATTGATCTGATTGGTGATTATACAGAAGGACAGAACACAGAGGACCAGCTGAGTGCAGAAGAAGCGCAGCAGCTGCTGGCAGTGCTGAATGATCAGGCGCAGATCGCTGCAGGGAAAAAGGCAAAGGATCTTGCCAGACCGGAAACCTCTGTTTCATCAAGCAGCCTCTTTACTGGAGCACCGGATGAACCGCAGATGTACAGCGAACTGAAGAAAGAGATTCTTTCTTCCGACCGGATTGAAATGCTGGTTTCCTTTGTGAAGTGGAGCGGACTCAGACTGATCATCAATGAACTGAAAGAGTTCACTGCCCGCGGTGGAACATTGAAGGTGATTACCACTTCCTATATGGGTGCTACGGATCTCAAGGCAGTGGAAGAACTGCGCCTGCTTTGCAATACAGAAGTGAAAGTGTCTTATGATACCAGACGTACCAGACTTCATGCCAAGACGTATTTCTTTCGGCGTGATACAGGATTCGATACTGCATATGTCGGCTCTTCCAACTTATCCAATGCGGCGATCTCCAGCGGTCTGGAATGGAACCTGAAGATTACTTCCAAGGATCAGCCGGATACGATCCAAAAGATTTCTGCTACCTTTGAAAGCTACTGGAACTCAGATGAGTTTGAACTGTATACCGAAGCAGATAAAGAAAAACTGGCACAGGCACTGCAGGTAGAACGCTATAACGGCGATGCGGATCATCTTCGGGCGGTGTTTGATATCCGCCCTTATCCATATCAGCAGGAAATACTGGATGCGCTGGATGCGGAACGCAAGATCAGAAACCGTTATCGCAACCTCGTGGTCGCAGCTACAGGCACAGGAAAAACAGTAATTGCAGCACTGGATTATCAGCGCTTCTGCAATGAACATGCCAATCAGCCAAACCGTCTGCTGTTTGTTGCACACCGGGAAGAAATACTGCTGCAGAGTCAGGCCACGTTTCAGGGAGTATTGAAAGATCTGAACTTCGGCCAGATCTGGGATTCCCATTATCAGATTGATTCGACAGATCATCTGTTCGCATCGATCCAGACGCTGAATGCCAGGGAACTGACGCAGAGACTGCCGGAAGATTATTATGACTTCATCATCGTGGATGAGTTCCATCATGCGGCTGCTGACTCTTATCAGGATCTGCTGAATCATTTCAAACCGAAGATCCTGCTGGGGCTGACGGCAACACCGGAACGGCTGGATGGAAAGAGTATCCTGGATTACTTTGATGGACACGTTGCGGCAGAGATCCGGCTGCCGGAGGCGGTAGACCGCAAACTGCTGTGTCCGTTCCAGTATTTCGGGATCAGTGACAGTGCTGATCTGAGTCAGCTGAAATGGTCCAGAGGCGGCTATGAGAAATCACAGCTGAGTGAACTGTATACCGAGAACCGCGGTGTGGCACTGCAGCGTGCAGGTCGTATCATCCAGTCGCTGGATCAGTATGTAACAGATATCAATACCGTGAAAGGTCTTGGCTTCTGTGTCACCAAAGAACATGCCCGTTTCATGCAAGAACAGTTCAATGCGGCAGGAATTCCTTCGATTGCGCTGACTGCTGAATCATCCAAGGAAGAACGGGATCAGGCAAGAAATCTACTGGTATCCGGACAGGTGAAGTTTATCTTCGTGGTTGATCTTTACAATGAAGGTGTTGATATTCCGGAAGTGAATACCATCCTGTTTCTGAGACCGACGGAATCACTGACGATCTTTTTGCAGCAGCTGGGCAGGGGCCTGCGGCTGGCTGAACAGAAAGACTGTCTGACCGTGCTGGATTATATCGGCCAGGCAAATAAGAAATATAATTTTGCAGAGAAGTATTCTGCTCTGATGTGCAACAGCACGCACAGCGTATCCTATGAGATCAGACACGGCTTTGATGAGATGCCGAAGGGCTGTTTCATCCAGCTGGAAAAGAAAGCATCTGAATATATCCTGAAGAATATCCAGCAGTCCTTTGATACCAGAAAAGGAATGATCAGCCGGATTGAATCCTTTACGGAAGATACCGGTCTTTCACTGAATCTGGCCAACTTCCTGGATTACTATCATCTGGAAGTCAAAGATATCTATGACCGCAAGACAAGTTTTGCCCGGTTATGTGTGGATGCGGGTGTCAGGGAAGATTTCCATGAACCGCAGGAAGAACGGCTGACCAAAGCGTTTGGATCATTTGGATTTATTGACTCCAGGCGCTGGATCGCATTTCTGCTGGATATCCTGAGCAGCCCATCACCGCAGAATATCAGTCATATGAATGCACTGCAGAAGCGGATGCTGGAAATGTTCTATATCACGGTGTTTGGCAGCTATGCAGAAGACTGGAACAGTGAAACAGTGCTGAACCAGCTGAATGAACTGTATTCCTGTAAGGTCATGTGTGCAGAACTGTGTGAACTGCTGCAGTATTGCTACGACCATATCGACTTCATTGATCAGCCCAGCGATCTTGGCGATGACTGCCCGCTGGATGTACACTGCACCTACAGCAGAGATCAGCTGTTTACTGCCATGGACTATACAAAGGCCGGCAATATCCGTGAAGGTGTGAAGTGGCTGCCTGAACAGAACGCTGATGTCCTGTTGGTGACACTGAACAAATCAGATAAGGACTATTCACCGTCTACCATGTATGAAGATTATTCAATCAATGATCACCTGTTCCACTGGCAGAGTCAGAGCACCACATCTGAAACCTCGCCGGTCGGCAGGCGGTATATCAACCATGTGAAGCAGGGCAGTAACGTGCTGCTGTTTGTCAGGGAACGGAAGAACAAGGATGGACTTACCCAGCCGTATACATTCCTGGGGACTGCCGAATATGTATCTCATACCGGCAGCCATCCGATGAGTATTGTATGGCGTCTCAAAAATGCAATACCGGCAAGGTTTATGAGAAAGACCAATCGATTGATTGGATAGGACAGCAGACATGAAAACAGTACGGGTTGTAGCAGCAGTCATTCGTAACGGCAGCTTGATCTACGCTACCCAGCGGGGCTACGGCGAATTCAAGGATGGCTGGGAGTTTCCCGGCGGCAAGATTGAAGACGGAGAAACACCGGAACAGGCATTGAAACGGGAGATCCAGGAAGAACTGGATACCGTGATTTCAGTTGGTGCACTGATTGATACGATTGAGTATGACTATCCATCCTTTCATCTGTCCATGCAGTGCTATTTTGCCGAGGTGGTATCCGGTAAACTGACACTGGTTGAGGCAGAAGATGCGAGGTGGCTTTCTTATGACATGCTGGACAGCGTAAACTGGCTGCCGGCGGACCTTGAGCTGGTCAGTGAGCTGAAACAGCAGATTGCCGAAATTGTCCACTAGTTGATACGCCCCTTTTGCGCCGATGGCGGTACAATGGCATAGGCTGCATAGGGAAAGAAGTGAGTGGGATGCGTATTGTATGGATCATCGCGGCAATTGTGCTTCTGGCATATCTGGTAGTGATCATGCCGGTGCTGCGTCAGAATATGAGACAGAGCGGTTTACTGAAGGTGCTGTATGCCCATCGGGGACTGTTCGATAATGAGAGTGATGCGCCGGAGAATTCCATGAAGGCGTTTGTCAAAGCTGCTGAACTTGGCTTTGGCATTGAAACAGATGTACAGCTGTCAAGTGATGGAGTGGCAGTACTGTTCCATGATTTCACTCTGGCAAGAGTCGCAAGGGACAAAGACAATCAGCCGGTATCCGGCAAGGTTCATGACTATACCTTTGAACAGCTGGAATCATTTCATCTGTTGAACTCTTCAGAGAAGATCCCGACATTCCAGTCATTTCTGGATATGGTGAACGGCAGAGTGCCGCTGATCATTGAACTGAAGATTGAAAACAGTGACAAGACCCTCAAGGTATGTGAAACAGCAGATCAGATGCTGAGGAAATATAAAGGTCTGTACTGCATTGAATCATTCAACCCAAGAGGAGTACAGTGGTTTAAACTGAATCATGCGGAAGTGATCCGCGGTCAGCTGTCAGATGACTTCTGGAAAGAAGATCCATCACACAAGTCATTGCTGATGCTGGCATGCGGGAATCTGTACTTCAACTTCCTGACCAAGCCTGATTTCATTGCCTATGACGTAAAATACCCGGACAACCTGTCCAGGGGATTGTGCCGCAATCTGTACCGCAATATTGCAGTCTGCTGGACAGTCAAGAGCGAGGAACAGTTCAAAGAAGCGAAAAATCACTTTGACGCCTATATCTTTGACAGCTTTGTGCCAAAGGATGGGCCCAGGGTTCACTGATCTTCAACTGAGAGGGATGCCATGACTGACATCAAAGCCGTCTTCTTCGACATTGACGGAACACTGCTCTCAAAAAGCCATCCCCGGATGACTCCTTTGACGCTGTCTTCATTGCGCGCACTGAGAGAACAGGGCATCCTGGTATTCCTTGCGACTGGAAGAGAAGCGACTGAAGTCAGAGATCTGCATATTGAAGATGACTTCCGGTTTGACGGGAAACTGATGGTGACCGGCGGCTACTGTACCTATCATGATCAGCTGCTGTGCAAGGCACCGATTCCAAAAAAAGATGCGGAACTTGTAATACAGCGGTTGAGTGACTGGCACATTGCCGCTACGTTTGTATGGGACAATGGATTCTTCATCAACTTCATTGATGACAACGTCAGAAGTGTATACGCAAAGATCTATACTCCCATGCCGCAGATCGAAGATCCCCATACCTTCCTTGACCGGGATATCTTCTGCATCACAACGTTCAGCACACCGAACGATACACTGCGGGTGATTGAAGGCATGGATCTGAAATACACTTCCTGGTTTGATGAATCGTTTGATATCATTCCGGCTGATTCGGGAAAGCGGCAGGGCATGCTGGAAGTATCCAGGCAGCTTGGCATTCCATTATCTTCGATGATGGCGTTCGGTGATGGGCAGAATGATCAGGATATGCTGGAGACTGCCGGGATCGGGATTGCCATGGCAAATGGTGAACCCTCTTTGAAATCCATTGCAGATTATATCTGCAGCGGGGTGGATGAGGAAGGCATCACGGAAGGTCTCAGGCATTATTTGATGATTCAATGAGTTCCATTTCCTCTTTTCAGTGTAAAATAATAGCAATCAGACAAGGGGAGCCCTGAATCACTGAGGGCAGAAATCCATCATGATCAATTGGGACTATCAGAAGGGCATGCTGCAGGTAAGCGCTTCGCTGCACCGGTATTATGGCCTTGATTCAGAGTATCAAAGTGATGCGGCAGTCGATGAATGGCTGCAGTCGCATCATTTCAGATGTGTCATTGCCCTGCTGATTGACGGCATGGGGACCAGAATCATGGAAGATAAACTGAGCCCGGACAGTTTCTTCCGCCGATCGCTCGCGGAAGAAGTCTCGACCGTATACCCGCCGACGACCACTGCAGCGACAACTGCATTCCAGACCGGACGCAGCCCGAAAGAGAATGGCTGGCTTGGCTGGAATCAGTATTTCCATGAACTGGATGATCAGATGATCCTGTTCCGCAGCCACAGTCAGTACGGACCGAAAGAGTATCCGGACTATGCCTGGACACATCTGCCGATCCTGGCGCTGCAGGATGAACTGAATGAACATGGCAATCATGCTGACTCTGTATGGCCGGGCTGGGGTCAGGTCAATCCCTGCGACACCTATGAAAAGATACTGATCAAACTGAAGAGTCTGATAAAAGATCCGGATCTGCATTATATCTATGCATATTGGGATGAACTGGATGATCTGATGCACCGGATGGGTCCTTCCAGTGAAACAGTAACAGAGATGATGCAGCAGTTGGATGATCAGACTGATCTGTTTGCCCGCAGTCTTCCGGCTGATGTGGGACTGCTGATCATTGCCGATCATGGCCAGATTGATGTGAGGCACTACCATCTGGATCATGACCGTGAACTGTGCGGCTGTTTCCGCAAGGCGCCTTCCCTGGAAGCCCGCACCATGGCTTTCTTCATCAAGCCGGAATGCATGGAAGTATTCCCGGTGCTGTTCCATCAGAAGTTCCGTGAATCATTTGTACTGCTCAGCCATGATGAAGTGGTGCACTCCAATATCTTCGGCCCTGGCAAAGCACATCCGCGGTTTGAAGAGTTCATCGGCGACTATACAGCATTTGCAATTTCGGATCTGCAGCTGGATTACAGGAAAGGCTACGACCTGAGAGGCAATCATGCTGGCATGCTGGACGCAGAACGGATGATTCCGGTCATCCTGTATCCCGGTCACTGAATATTGAGATCAAACAAGCCCCTGCAGTTTCTGCAGAGGACATGATATTTTTATGATTGGATCAGTCGCTTGCTGTGAAGAATGCCTGTACACGTTCTTTGTCAGTGCGCTGGTTGAGTTCGGTCTGGATCTGTTCTGCCTGTACCACCTTGTTGGTGATGATGGCATCTGCTTCAGAATCCAGGAAGTGATTCATCTCGGTTTCAGTATCGACGGTCCAGACATAGACTTTCTTGTTCTGGGCATGGATTTCATTGATCACAGAGGAAGTTGCGGTTGTGACTTCGAGGATCAGGCTGTCCACGTTGATTTCTGCCTGATCGCCATAGGCGTAGGAATAGATATAGCCGGTATTCATTTCCGGATAGGTGGTTTCGGTATAGTTCATCAGCTTGTATTTCAGTGACATGATGACACACTGATTCTCCATGCCCTTGTCCTTGATCATCTGCACCACATCATCTGCCATCCTGGTATCAGCGGTCTGTCCCTTCAGTTCCACGAAGAGGTACTGGCCGTTTTTCTTTCCTTCATCCAGGATTTCATCCAGAGTGGATACCGTTGTGGAAGGCCGTGTCTTGTCAAAGGAGTCTTTGACTGTCAGCGTCTTGATCTCTTCCAGCGTCAGATCACTCGGCTTTTTGTTCAGACCGGCGACCCGCTGGAACGTATCATCATGATTGACGATGTAATAGCCGTCTTTGGTGCGTTCCACATCCAGCTCGTTGCCCCATACGCCGGTTGCGTCTGCGTTCTTCATTCCTTCCAGGGTATTCTCCGGGCCGAGATTTCCGCCGAGCCGGTGCGCTACGATACCGACACTGCGGTTTGACGGAAACATTGTCGCAAAGTTATTGGCACCGACAAAGCAGACAACCAGATCTGCGATGACCAGGGAGAAGATCACAATTTCCATGACCGGGTGTTTCTTCTTTTCGTGTACCGGCACCAGCGCATTGGTTTCTCCCTTGAAGCGGTACCAGAGTTTGGTCAGGATCAGGATCTGGGTCGGGGTGATCAGCAGCGTCAGGATGACATAGACGATGTCTGCCGTGCAGTAGAAGAAGATGGTGATGAATCTGGAAG
Organism: Solobacterium sp.; assembly: GCA_022486935.1. Classification (GTDB taxonomy): domain Bacteria; phylum Bacillota_I; class Bacilli_A; order Erysipelotrichales; family Erysipelotrichaceae; genus Bulleidia. The sequence continues at coordinate 13,220 of JAKVJO010000019.1, forward strand.
TGACCAGATTGAAGGAAGACAGATCAAACAGATAGAAGGGGCCTTCTGCCATCAGCCAGTAGATACCGGCAACGGCAGCTGTAATGCCAAGTGCGGCAAACAGCACATATTTGAACAGCACTTCTATCAGGTGGTTCTTTACCAGCTGGGCCGAATGATCCATGGCCTGTTTTACCTTTTCATGGCCGAGAATGACGAAGTGCAGGGTGAATACATATTTGACACCGAAGAATGCCAGTAACAGGAAGACGCCTGCTTTGGCATAGGGCCACCATGCCTGATTGACATAGCCGGCGAAGATCCATGCCGGGATCTTGAAGTTCTCTGTCAATGAAGAGGTGAAGCCAATACCGATGATCGGCACCACAAAGGATACATACGCAATGACCAGAAATCCCCAGGGACAGATGAAGTGGCTAATGGATTTGAATCCCTTGATGATGGACACGAAGAGATTGTCATGGGTATCTTCAATGATGTTGGCGGAGTTGATGATCTTGGCATTGATATCCAGCGATACACAGATGATGACCATCAGGGCAAACAGCAGGATGATGAGCCAGCCCTGCCAGGTGGAGAACAGAAAGCCGGAATCGCCGCTGGTCAATGCAATCCGGCCGGTGTTCTTCAATGCAAGCATGATCAAAGTATGAAGACCCAGCAGGATGATGGTCATCAGTGCCTTGGTGACGATCTGATATTTGAGCATGCCCGGGAAACACTGAACATAGCCGTGGAGTGTCTGGCGGGGCGCTTTGGAATTGTCAGTCTTGGTTTTGTCTGTCATGGATTTTCTCAATGACAATATTGTACTGCCAATGATCAGTCTCTATCACTTAAGATTTTCTAATCAAAACGTGACACAGAGACGCCAGATCAGTGCAATGATCAGAAAGCCGACGGAAGTGATCAATACAATCATGGACGCATCCAGAAGACGGGCCCGGCTGATATTCATCCGTTCCAGATACTGTTCTTCTGTTTCAACGGCGTGCTTTTTAGTTGGCCTGGATCGTTTATGGCCATGCCACTGGGCGCACAGCACCAGAATGGCGGCAGTAAAGATCAGGATCAAAGAGATGGTCAGAAAGAATGCAGTCATCCCTGATGAGCTGACGCTCAATAAGAGTACGTTCAGGATTCCGAGTCCGGTTTCACCGATCAGCAGCGCATTGGCCTGCATGATCAGCTGGTTTTGTTTTTCTGTATGCATATATACTGTTTCCTCACGGCACTATTATGACAGAAAAGAGCAGCGGAGTGCCAATGTACCTGATTTGAGGAGTGAACAGGTACAAGGGCACAGATTGCATTGCCAGTCAAGATGGTGAACTTGATAAACTTTGTGAAATATCCGGGATACTTGCGCTTTCAACTATCTGTGAAATGGTTGCCAAACGGGAAAGAAAATTTTCTCTTTCAGGGAAATAATCCCGCTGTTTGCCTTGGTTTAGGCACTTGCAGACAAGGGAAAACAGAATTTGCCGGTTTTCCCGGAAATTTACATTTTTTCACGTTGACTAACTTAGGAAGAACGCTAGAATATTTGTAGCCGGAAAGATAGTTGAAAATCCAACTAAATTGGTTAGACAACACTTGTAAGGCAGCAGGCGGGGGCTATGGAAGCTGAAAATAACTTTTTAATTAACCTCTCCGTGCTCTACCGAAACGTTCAGAAGTACTTTGACAAAGCACTTGCGCCCTACGATATTGGCTCAGGTCAGCTGATGTTCATGCTTTATATCAATGAACATGAAGGCGTCACGATGCAGGATGCGACCCGGGTTATCGAGGTTGACAAGGGCACCACGACGAAATCCATTCAGAAACTCATTGAGCAGGGCTATGTACAGTCAAGGACAGATGAAGCGGATCGGCGTGTACGAAGACTTTACACAACTGATAAGACAGCGGAGATCATGAGTTCGCTCTATGATTACCGCAACGAATGTCGGAGCCATCTTGCACAGGGGCTCGACTTCACTGCGTTTGAAGAGTCGCTGGATAAGGCATGTGTCAACAGCCGGATGTATCTGAATCCTCAGGAGAAATCCTATGAGGGAATGCGGATCGGCGGTATGCAGAAGATGACCCTGCTGGATTATCCGGACAAAGTCGCAGCGACGATCTTCACCGGCGGATGTAATTTCAAGTGTCCGTTCTGTCATAACAAGGATCTGGTATTCCTCCCGGAGAACTATGAGTTCTTCGATCCGGAGGAAGTCATGGAATATCTCAAGAAGCGAAAGGGACTGCTGGACGGTGTATGCATCTCCGGCGGTGAACCGCTGCTGCAGGATGATCTGCCTGACTTCATTATCGATATCAAGAAGCTGGGATATCTTGTCAAGCTCGACACCAACGGCAGCTACCCGGATCGATTGAAGGATCTGATTGATGCCGGCCTGATTGACTATGTGGCCATGGACATCAAGAACTGCCCGGAGCGATATGCAGAAACGATTGGCGTCAACCCGGATGTATTCCACATGGAGAACATCCAGAAGTCGATTGATCTTCTGCAGCACGGCAAGATCGATTATGAGTTCCGAACCACTGTCATCAGGGAACTTCATACAAAGGAAAATCTCGTGGAACTTGCCAAATGGATCAAGGGCACGAAGAAGTATTATCTGCAGCAGTACATGGACAGCGGGAATGTCATTCAGCCAGGCTGGTCCGCATATGATTACGGGGAAATGAATGAATTATGCAGCGCAGTGAAAGAGGTCATTCCGACCGCTGAACTCCGCGGAGTGAAAGAGGGGTAATGAAAACATGTATCAGGTAATCAAGAGAGACGGCAAGAAAGCCGAGTTCAACGTCAACAAGATCAGTGATGCAATCCGCAAGGCATTCGATGCCTGCAACAGACAGTACAATGATTCCATCATTGATATGATCGCACTGCGTGTCACCAGTGATTTTGAACCAAAGGTCAAGGACGGCACGATCGGTGTTGAAGATATCCAGGACTCTGCTGAGCGCGTACTCAGTGAGGCTGGCTACGCAGATGTTGCCAAGTCCTATATTCTCTATCGTAAGCAGAGAGAGAATGTCCGTAATATTGCCAGCACCACACTGGACTACAAGAAACTGGTTGATAACTATCTGAAGGCGCTTGACTGGCGTGTCAAGGAGAACTCCACCGTTACCTATTCTGTCGGCGGCCTGATCCTCTCCAACTCCGGTGCCATCACTGCCAACTACTGGCTGTCAGAAGTCTATGATGAAGAAATTGCGAATGCTCACCGCTCGGGTGATATTCATATCCATGATCTGAGTATGCTGACAGGCTACTGCGCAGGATGGTCACTGAAACAGCTGATCCAGGATGGTCTGGGAGGAATCCCGGGCAAGATCACTTCTGCACCGGCAAAGCATCTGTCCACGCTGTGCAACCAGATGGTCAACTTCCTCGGCATCATGCAGAATGAATGGGCAGGCGCTCAGGCATTCTCTGGATTCGATACTTATCTTGCACCGTTCATCAAGAAGGATCACCTGGAATACCATCAGGTCAAGCAGGATATCCAGTCCTTCATCTACGGTGTCAATACACCGTCCCGCTGGGGCACCCAGGCACCGTTCACCAACATCACGCTGGACTGGACAGTACCGGAGGATCTCGCAAATGTACCGGCGATCATCGGCGGTCAGAACATGGACTTCACCTATGGTGAGTGCACCAAGGAAATGGCCATGGTCAACAAGGCATTTATCGAGATCATGATCGAGGGCGATGCCAACGGACGCGGATTCCAGTATCCGATTCCTACTTATTCCATCACCAAGGACTTTGACTGGTCCGATACCGAGAACAACCGTCTGCTGTTTGAAATGACAGCCAAGTACGGAACTCCTTACTTCTCCAACTATGTCAACTCTGACATGAAGCCAAGCGATGTCCGTTCCATGTGCTGCAGACTGCGTCTTGATCTGCGTGAACTCCGTAAGAAGAGCGGCGGCTACTTCGGCTCCGGCGAGAGCACTGGTTCTGTCGGTGTTGTCACCATCAACCTGCCGAGAATTGCCTACCTTGCCAAGAACGAGGACGACTTCTATGCACGTCTCGACAAGATCATGGACATCTCTGCCCGTTCCCTGAAGGTAAAGCGCACGGTCATCACCAAGCTGCTCGATGCCGGCCTGTATCCTTATACCAAGCATTATCTTGGCAGCTTCAAGAATCACTTCAGCACCATCGGTCTGATCGGCATGAACGAAGTCGGACTGAATGCAAACTGGCTCGGCAAGGATCTGACTGATCCGGCTACCCAGAAGTTCGCTGAAGAGTGCCTGAACCACATGCGCAAGCGTCTGTCCGATTATCAGGAACAGTACGGCGATCTGTATAACCTTGAAGCAACCCCGGCTGAGTCCACCACCTACCGTCTTGCCAAGCATGACAAGGAAAAGTGGCCGGATATCATCACCGCCAACATGAATGGAACGCCTTACTACACCAACTCCAGTCATCTGCCGGTCGGCTATACCGATGATGTCTTCACAGCACTGGATATTGAAGATCCGCTGCAGTGCCTGTATACCTCCGGTACCGTATTCCATACCTTCCTCGGCGAACGTCTGTCTGGCTGGAAGGCTGCAGCTACCCTGGTCAAGAAGATCGCAGACAACTACAAACTGCCTTACTACACCATCAGCCCGACTTACTCTGTATGTCCGAATGATGGCTATATCTCCGGCGAAGTCTGGAAGTGCCCGAAGTGCGGTGCAGAGACTGAAGTCTACTCCCGTATTACCGGCTACTACCGTCCGGTCAAGAACTGGAATGCCGGCAAGTCACAGGAATTCAAAGACCGCAGAACTTACAAGGTTGAAGGTCTGGAGTCCCGCCCGGTGACCGATTTTGAAGGACAGTCCGAGAAGAAGCCGGTATCTGTTGAAAAACCGATGAGCGGCAAACCAGATCAGGTACTGCTGTTTACCACAAAGACCTGCCCGAACTGCAAGATGATCGAAGAGATGCTCGACAAGATGGGCTTCCAGTATCAGATCGTTGATGCAGAAGAGCGCACTGATCTTGTGAAGCAGTATGGCATCATGCAGGCTCCGACGCTTGTCATGGTCCATGGTGATCAGGCAGACACCTTCGTCAATGCGTCCAACATCCTGAAGTACGTCAACGAAGCCGCAAGAGCGTAATCACATTTGAAAAGACACCGATCAATCTGACTGGTGTCTTTCTTTATAGCTTGAAGGAAAACTGGATTATTGATGGAATGAATTGTAGATCGTTGTCACACGGTTGACCCAGCCCTGACCCGGGCAGTACCATTCCCCGATGGATTCAATCGTTGTGCGGCCCTGGTTGTAATACCACTTGATCAGCCATACCAGAGCTTCAACGCCCTGGGCTTTGGAATCATAGGATTTGAGGCTGCCGGAGCTGTCCATCAGTCCGCCGAAGTTATTGAGATCATTGCAGGCAGTGGAAGTACCGTAGCCTGTTTCATGATCTGCAATGGCAATGCACAGCCATGGGTCTACCCCATAGGATGCAGCGTAGTCAAAGAAGTAATCCTTGGTGCCGTCCATGCCGGTGCCGGAGCGGAACCAGAATGACAGATCGCTGTTTCTGGTCAGTGTCGGTGTCAGCACGGAGCCATCGCTTGAATCTGCGGCTGCCGGTGCAGCAGTCTGTACGACATACGTGACATTGATGGTGGTGGAAACAGACTGATAGGCAGAACCTGAGGCAGTGACCGTTACGGTGCCGCTGGTCTTTGGATAGATATACAGGGTGCCGGGATCCAGCCAGTAGGAGATATTGTCCGCATCACTGGTGGTGACAGTGATTGTTGCGCCATCAGATGCGCTGACGGTAACGGCAATCTCTGCGCCGTTGATGGAAGAGACATCTGTGCCGCCAAGCGTCAGCACTGCAGTTGGCAGCGGTGTCGGCGTCGGCGTTGGAGAAGGTGTAGCAGTTGGCTTTGGAGTTGCGCTTGGCGTGGCAGAAGGTTCAGCAGAAGCGGAAGGCTCTGCAGAAGCAGAAGGCTCTGCGCTTGCTGTGGCAAAGGCACTCGGCAGTGCAGAAGCAGAGGCACTGGCAGAAGGGCCGGGATCTGCAGCAGGTTTAAAACCGCCAATCGAAATGGCGTAGACAACCCCGCTGCCCAGGGCAATGCAGAGAACGATCACAATCGTGACTAATATTTTGGTGACGCGACTGGTTTCCATATACAAACCAATAGTTTAAACGAGTTTGCAGAGTACGTAAATCATCATTTGGAGCCAGGAACATACAAAAGGCGGCTGTTTGAGCCGCCTGGGTATTATTTGTCTGTATCTGGATCCTGGATCTCTTCCAGACTGATCTGCTGATTCCGGCACGCATCACCGGGATCTTCCGGTGTGAGTTTCCCTTCCAGGAAGTGCTTGCGGCACAGTGCAATATAACTGTCATTGGCACCGAGAAAGATCTGCGATCCCTGACGGATAATGCCATGTTCATTATAACGGGCATTGCAGATAGCTTTGCGCCCGCACCAGCAGACAGTTTTGATCTCGCGGATATCATCTGCGACTGCCATCAGTCTGGCACTGCCTTCAAAGAAGTTCATCTGGAAGTCGGTGCGCAGTCCATAGCAGAGCACCGGAATATTCAGGTAGTCGACAATGTGTGCCAGAAAGTCAATCTGTTCGGTCTTGGCAAACTGTGCCTCATCGCAGATGACTGCATCATATTCAGCGAGCTGTTCATCGCTCATCATGCATACGTCCTGCAGCAGCATGCATTCTTTTTCCAGACCAATGCGGGAACGGATCTTGTTTTTACCGTCCCTGGTATCAGTGCCGGTCTTGCAGAGCAGTGCTTTCTGCCCGCGCTCCTGGTAGTTATAATCAACCATCAGTGCATTGGCACTCTTGGAACTGCCCATTGCACCGTAATAAAAGTATAGTTTTGCCATTGAAATGATCTCCTTCGAACACTTCAAAGATTATACTGCCAAAGTGCAGTGCAGTTCTCTGCGATTTCAGGCTGAATCACTCAGAGAATCAGAAAATCCGCTTGTCACGCGGAAATTCCATGCTAAAATAATCTCGCAGTCGCTGATGGAGAACGCGTCATTCCAATCATCCTGGTCAGAGAGTTTCCGGTTGGTGCAAGGAAACAGGATGGGAAATGTATGCCAAGAACTCCGAAGACCCCGCGAAGCCGGCGTTACTGGTGAATGAATGAGGCGGCAAAGATACAACGCACAATGCCGTAAATTAGGGTGGTACCACGAAGAACAGCTCTCGTCCCTATTATGAGATGGGAGTTTTATTATCTCAATTCATCGAAAGGAGACTATGACATGTCAGATGAAATGAAGACACCGCTGGAAGAACTCCAGAAACGGGCAGAAGAAGGAAAGCAGGAAATCAGCGAGCGTGCAGCTGAAGGCAAAAAGGAACTCGACAAAAGACGCAATGAAATGAAAGAAAAGGCTGATCAGAAAGTTGAGCAGGTCAAAGAAGTAAAGCTCAATGACCAGCAGGAAGCACGGATTGCCAAGATGAATGCACTGAAGGAACAGGGCATTGATCCGTTCGGCCAGGCATATAAGCGGACCCACCGCTCTGGTCAGCTGAGAGAACTCTATGGCGGCAAGACAGCAGAAGAACTGGATGCACTCAATGTAAATGTATCCATTGCCGGCAGGATCATGACCAAGCGCAGAATGGGCAAGCTGGGATTCATGCACATCCTTGACCGTGACGGCCGGATCCAGGTTGTTGTCAACAAGCGGATCACCGGTGATGAACAGTATGAGATCTTCAAGCAGAGCGATCTCGGCGACATCGTCGGCATTGAAGGAAAAGTCATCAAGACACAGACGGGCGAACTGTCTGTGGAATGCCATACCTATACCCATCTGGTCAAGGCACTGCGCCCGCTGCCGGAGAAGTACCATGGACTGACAGATAAGGAAGAGCGCTACCGCAGAAGATACCTGGATCTGATCATGAATGATTCCAGCCGCGAAGTTGCTATCCTGAGACCGCGTATCATCCGTGCCATCCAGCACTACATGGACAGCAAGGGCTACATCGAAGTTGAAACTCCGATCCTGCAGCCGGTACTGACCGGTGCCAGCGCAAGACCGTTCATTACCCATCACAATGCACTGGACAGGGACTTCTATCTGCGTATCGCGACTGAGCTTCCTCTGAAGAGACTGATTGTCGGTGACATGGAAGGCGTTTATGAGATCGGCCGTATCTTCCGCAATGAAGGCATGGACCTCAAGCACAATCCGGAATTCACCACCATGGAAGCGTATGTTGCCTATTCCGATCTGGAAGGCATGATGAAACTCAATGAAGAACTCTTTGAGTCTGTTGCCAATGAAGTATTCCAGAAGACAGACTTCACATTCATGGGCAATCCGGTTTCTCTGAAGGCACCTTACAAGAGATGGAACATGGTGGATGCCGTCAAGGAAGTAACCGGCGTCGACTTCTGGCAGCAGATGAGTGTGGAAGATGCACTCAAGCTTGCCAAGGAACACAACGTACAGGTCGCTCCCCATCAGCACACTGTCGGCCATATCATCAGCCTGTTCTTCGATCAGTACTGCGAAGACAAGATTGTTGATCCGACCTTTGTCTGGGGACACCCGATTGAGATTTCTCCGCTGGCCAGAAAGAACCCGGATGATCCGCGCTTTACCCAGCGCTTTGAACTGGAGATCTGCGGTGTTGAATTCGACAACGCATTTACTGAGCTGAATGATCCGATTGACCAGCGTCAGCGCTTTGAGTCCCAGCTGGAACTTAAGAAGCTCGGCGATGATGAAGCATCCGAGATGGATGAAGATTATGTAGAAGCACTGGAATACGGCATGGCTCCGACCGGCGGTATCGGCATCGGTATCGATAGACTGGTCATGCTGCTGTGCGGCGTGGATTCCATCCGCGATGTGCTGCTGTTTCCGACCATGAAGCCGGCCAACAAAGACTGAACCAGGCATTGATCAAAGGACTGCTGTACTGCAGAAAATGCTCTGCATGCGGCAGTCTTTTTCTGTGCCTGAACATCAAAGAATCAGAAAAAACTGATCATTGATCAAAACAAACTGATCAGTTGAAGCAGTATGAACGGCAATTCTTCCTGACTGATTGTATGCATGTTTTTCGGACACTACACTGGCAGTGGAAACAGAAAGACAGTCAGCTGTCAAAGGAGAGCATATATGGAATTCTATCTGAACAGCGAGAGTGCATCACAGATCAGGAAACTGGAACAGGTCATGCCGATTGACGGAGTAGTGCTCAGCCATCCGGTATCAGCTTCAAAGATCAGCACCCGGATGAACAGTCTGCTATCCGCACTGCGCACGGAACAGAAACTGTTTGTGCCCATCACTTCCATCAGTACTGAGCAGATGATCAAAGAAGCACTTCATGTCTACAGCCTGGGACCCAACAGCATCCCGATGATTCCGGTCACCCCGCAGGGACTGCAGGCAGTCAGAATCTGCAGTCAGAAGGGCATGCAGGTCATGGCATGCAATATCGGCACCTGCGAACAGGCATTTATGGCAATCCGCAACGGTGCAGCCTATGCCATGCTCAGACACGACAGTGATTCTTCTGCATTTGCAAAGATGCTGGATCTGGTCAGGATGCTGCGCGTGAATCACATGAGTGCATCTGTGATGGTATCAGCAGTTGATAACCGTGCCGAGTTTCATGAACTTTCCATGTCCGGGATCCAGGCAGTTTTCGTCACGCCATCTGCCGCAGCCCAGCTGCTGGTCTCTGCAGCATCACAGGTAACCCTTGCTCAACTGGGTGCACACTGTTGAACCTTGTATTGAAGGACGTCATCCGGTGGTATGATGGATCCGGAGATCTTGATATGAAACCATCAGAGAGAAAAATGCAGATTTATTCCCTGCTTCAAAAGAAACGGACCCTCAGTGTGCTGGAACTGGCACATCGCTGCCAGGTATCGGCAGTGACCGTACGCAGGGATCTGCAGAGCCTGGAAAGCCAGGGTCTGGTTACGCTCAGCTATGGTGCTGCAACAATCAAGGAAGGCACCGCCAGTGAGACAACAGTCAATGTCAGAGCCGGTTCCCTGAAGGCATGCAAGCAGTCCATTGCCAAAGAAGCTTCCCTTCTGATCCATGAAGGAGACTCGATCTTTCTTGACTGCGGAACGACACCGGTGGAGATGATCCGCTTCCTGCAGGCCATGGATGTAACAGTCATTACCAACTCCTGGCAGGCCCTGAAAGAATGCAATGACTTTTCAAGGATGAAAGTGATTCTGGCACCGGGCATCTACAGTGCCGTCAGCGGCGGAACGCTCTCTTCAGAAACAATTTCATTTATCAATCAGTATCATGTTGATATTGCGTTTATTTCGACGATCGGCGCAGATATTGAACATGGTACAACCGTGGCATCCGGTGAAGATGCCCAGGTTAAAATAGCAATCATGGCCAACGCAAAACAGAAGGTGCTGCTGCTGGATCACACCAAGTTCCAGGTGACTGCCATGGCATCCTTTGCGTCGCTGGCTGACTATGATCTGATCATTACAGATGAGAAACTCGACTCTGAACTGCTGAAGGAACTGCGCAGGCACTGCTTCAAAGTGCAGGTCGCGTCTGCCCGGTAAGATGATGGAACACGTCAATCAACTAGAGAAGAATGTGCTGGTCATCGGCTCCACGGTGTGCGACATCCTGATCAGGGTGGATCATCTGCCATCGGTGGAAGAAGATGTCAATCCAGAATCGCAGCAGATGGCATTGGGTGGCTGTGCGTTCAATGTCTGGAATATGCTCAGACTGTTTCAGGTGCCGGCCCTACTGTATTCACCAGTCGGCACCGGGCTTTATGGGGAGTATGTCCGCAGTCAGCTGAACCAGATCCACATCATTCCATCGCTCAATCCCGAAGAAGAAAACGGATGCTGCTACTGTCTGGTGGATTGTCATGGCGACCGCACCTTTATGGCGCTTCATGGAGCAGAGTATCATTTTTATCCAGAATGGTTTGCCAGGTTGGATCAGTCATCGTTTAATGCAGTATATGTCTGCGGGCTGGAACTGGAAGAGTCAACCGGCTCCTGCATCCTGGACTTCCTGCAGACCCTGCAGGGGAAAGAAATCTATTTTGCACCAGGCGCAAGAATCATGAGTATTCCACGAGAGCGCATGCATGCAATCTTACAGCTGTCACCTGTGCTGCATCTCAACGCAAAAGAAGCATCTGCACTGCTACATCAGGATTCCAGCGATCTCAAAACTCTTGCGAGACAGCTGTATGGCTTGACGCATAATACGGTCATCATCACCGCCGGTGCACAGGGCTGTGTATGTATCCATCAGGGAATCATCGAAGAGATTCCGGCAGTTTTCGCAGCGCAGGTTGACGGTACCGGTGCCGGTGACAGTCATCTTGGCACTTATATTGCCTGCCGCCGCCAGGGTATGGATGAACGCAGTGCATTGATGCAGGCTTCAAAAATTGCTTCAGCAGTCATCAGTCAAACAGGCGCTGCACTCAGTGAATCATCATTGAAGACAATTCTGAAATAAAAAAACCAATCCGTGAATCGCTGCGGATTGGTTTCAGTCTTCCTGTTCCGGTCCCTGGGTCTCCGGCTCCGAATGCTCCATCAGTGTTACCGGGATCATGATATCAACATAGAACTGTGAGGAATCATGGTGGAACTCAGCAGTGCCGCCGTACTTCTTGGTAATGGTCGCAACGGAGGTGGTACCGACACCGCCGTTTTTACGTTTGGTGGACTGGTACTTGCCGTTCAGCATTTTGACATTGCCGTCAAAGGTGTTGGTTGTCAGAATGAACAGGGTTGCGTTGTCTTTGACAATGGCAGACAGTGACAGTTTGCGCTGCTCTTCCGGTATGGTCTCACAGCCCTCAATGGCATTCTCAAACAGATTGCCGATCATGGAGCAGAGGGAAGGATCCGGAATGTTCAGTTCAGTGGGAATATTGATCTGCAGCACCGGGAAGATGTGGTTTTCAACTGCCAGGGAATTGTAGTGATTGAGTACGGCATTGACTGCGTGATTTGCAGTATAGTTCTGCACCTTCATATTCGGGATCATCTTCTGGTATTCATGCAGGTACTTCTTGATCCCTTCTACATCATTGCGGTCTGCCATCTCCTGCAGTGAGATAAAGGAGTGGCGCATGTCATGGCAAAATCTTCTCATCTGTTCCATGTTTTGCTGCAAAGAAAGATATTCTGATTCCTGCACGGCGAGGAAATGACGCTCTTCTCTTGCCTTGGCATTTTCAATGAACTCCATGGAGAACATGCGGAAGATGATATACATCAATATATACAGGGAGAAACTGAACGTGACATACGACAGGTAGACCCGCAGCACTGCCGCATTCCGCAATTTCTCTGTGGTTCTCGGGATCATCAGCAGGTTGAGGAACAGGAAGATACCGGATACCGGAATGGTAATGAACCAGTGGCTTCCAGTCAGAAATTCACTTTCCACCAGCAGTACTTCATTATGATTGGCGACAATATAGAAGATGATGGCAATCGCACATCCAATCACCAGACGGAGCAGGGCAGTCCGGGTAGACAGCGCATAGGGAACTGCGGCCGGATTGACGGATGCGTCCATGGTGAAGCTCAGTGCAAACGGACAGGACATCAGGGTCACTGCCCACAGGAAGATGGCAATGGACTTGACGGCTGTCGTCTTTGACAGCTTCAGGTAAATCACAAACATGACTCCAAGGCCCGCTGCCAGCCAGACACTCAGTCTGACTGAAACGGCTGCGGTAAACAGCAGGGCAGAGATGAATGCCAGTGCTGCGGCAATGCCGACAAACAGAGTGAGACGCTTCCAGTAAGAGGAAGTGTGCTGGATCAATGGTACGAAGGCAACAATCGCTACCGGCACCATGATCAGCATCTGTACAAGCGAGTTGGTAAAACTGCTGACTGTATTCATCTGTTCTTCATCTCCGCTCTGTCATATGAGACTGATTGCTGCGGATTTCACGGAAACAGTAATCATGCCACTTCTGGATCAGTTCTGTACTGCTGCGCACCTTGAGCGGGAAGCTCATGCCGTTATCCAGCTGGCACTTGGTGCCGCTCATGGAGGTCACATGATCCATGTTGACCAGAATGCCGCGGTTGATGACCAGGAACCGTTCATCATTCTGCAGATCATCCTGCAGCTCCGGCAGTGTCTTGCGGGTGCTGTAGGTTTCCCCGTCACGTTCTGTCAGTGACAGGTAATGGCCGCTGGTTGTGACACAGATCAGATCAGAGTAGAACATCGATACATTCTGTCCGTCTGAATCAAAGGAAAGATATTTTTGCAGCTGCGGCAGTGTCTTGATCGCATCATCGAGTACTTTATCAACCCTGCTCTGAATTGCCGGTTTGACGACATAGTCAAAGGCGTGGCAGGCAAAGGCATCCGGCATATGATCCATGGATGTCGTGCAGAAGATGAGAATGCATGATTCATCTTCCCGGCGCATCTGTTTGGCAGCTTCCACACCGCTCATGCCGCTCATATAGATATCCATAAAGACAATGGAATACTTCAAAGGACGGAATGTCCTCAAAAACGATTCCGCGTCACTGAAACATTCGACATCGGCCTGGATCTTGCGGCGCTCCAGATAATCATCAATGGATGCTTCCAGCTGATTACGAAACTGTTCTTCATCATCTACAATTGCTACACTCATTCCAAGCTCCCCACGGTATCCTGTAACGGCTGATATATTAATCATACGCAAAAGATCCGTCGATTTCCATTTATTCACGCAGACTTTACAAAATTCGGTTAGAATAGTCTCATTATGATAGACAAGAATACGACCGGACAGCCTCAAACGGATAACAGAGAGGCACGACTCAAGAAGCTTCGCTATGACAGACATCACGAAAATCTGATCACCATGATCGAAGGATTTGTCATTGTTGCGATCATTGTCTTCATCCTGTTTTACTTTGTGTTCGGCATTACCAGTGTCTCCGGCAATTCCATGAATCCAAACTACACAGATGGCCAGACCGTGCTGTTTGTCAGAATCAACAAGACTTATTCTGTCGGTGATGTGGTCGGTATCAAGATGACCAAGGGTGACTCCTATATCAAGCGGATTGTTGCAGTGGCTGGCGATACCGTGGATCTTCAGGACGGTGTACTGTATGTCAACGGCTCACCGAAGACAGAGACCTATGCCATCGGCACGACTCAGCCGGAGAGCGGCGACGTTACTTATCCGCTGACATTGAAGGATCAGGAATACTTTGTACTGGGAGATAACCGGGAGGCATCCATTGATTCCAGGTCATTCGGCCCGGTTGTTGAATCGCAGATTGAAGGGAAGATCCTTGGATGATCTTCCTTTTCTCATATCGGGAATGCTAAAATATTGAACCGTACGATACGGAGGCTACATATATATGGAAGACATGGAACTGTTGAAAGTACTGGAGAATGATCCGCGGGCAACAATCTCGGATCTCGCAGATATCCTCAATGAATCAGAAGAGGAAGTTGTCAAGACCAAGGCCAGACTGGAACATGACCGCATCATCTGCGGCTATCATACTGTCATCAACTGGGACAAGACGAACACAGACCGGATTACGGCAATCATTGAAGTCAGCGCCAAGCCGGAACGCGATACCGGCTATGACACGGTTGCTGAAAAGATCGGCCGGTTCTCAGAAGTGACCAGCCTGTATCTGATGAGCGGCAAGAGTGAATTCATGGTGTTCATTGAAGGACAGACCATGCGTGAAGTGTCTGACTTTGTGGCAACCAAGCTTGCACCGATTGAAGGTGTCACTTCTACTGTCACCTGTTTCCTGCTGAAGCAGTACAAGGTAGAGGGATTCATCATGGACGCAGACAAAGTGGAAGACGAGAGGATGATCGTTGAGCCATGAACGGGGAAGAGTATCTCAGCGACAGCGTCAGTAAGGTAGCGAAATCCCTGCTGTGGGAATTCTTTGATCTTGCCCGCAAAACACCGAATGTCATTTCACTGAGTGTCGGCGAACCGGATTTTGAAACACCGTGGCATATCAGCGAAGAGTGCATCTACGCAATTAAAAAAGGCAGAACCTACTATGCCCCGACAAGAGGCCTGCAGCAGCTCAGGGAAGGAATTCTTTCCTATTATGCAAGACGCTTTGGCGTACGTGACTATACCCTGGACAATTGCCTGGTGACAGTCGGCGCCAGTGAGTCCATTGACCTGATTACCAGGGCAGTGCTGAATCCGGGTGATGAGTGCATCGTCATTGATCCGGGCTATGTTGCCTATGAGCCGGCAGTTCTTCTGACTGGCGCAAAACCGGTCTATCTGCAGCTGAAGGAATCAGAAGGATTCAAGGTAACGCCTGAGAACCTGCTGCCATGTATCAGTGAACATACCAAGATGATCATTCTCAACTACCCAAGCAATCCAACCGGCGGTGTCATGAACCATGAGGATTACGAGAAGATTATTCCGATTCTGAAAGAACATCATATCCTGACGGTATGCGATGAGATCTACCTGGAACTGACCTATGATCAGAAACCGGTATCGATCGGCAGTTTTGAAGAAATCAGGGATCAGCTGGTGCTGGTCAATGGCTTCTCCAAGGCATACTCAATGACCGGCTGGCGTCTTGGCTATATGCTGGCACCGTCTGCCATCATTACTGCCTGCAATAATATCCATCAGTATTCCACCATGGGACCGATGACACCTGCCCAGTTTGCGGCAATTGAAGCAATCTCCAACAAGAGCGACAAAGATATCCAGAAGCACTTTGATTCCTTCAAGATCAGAAGAAACTTCCTGGTTGCACAGCTGAACAAAATCGGCCTGCATACTTCGATGCCTGAAGGAGCCTTCTATGTATTTGCCAACATTACGCCTTCCGGGCTGAAGAGCTATGACTTCTGCGCCAAACTGCTGGAAGAGCAGAATGTCTGCGTCATTCCGGGTACAGCATTCGGCCCGAGCGGTGAGGGGTACGTACGTATCTCCTATGCCTACAGCCTGGATCAGTTGAAACCGGCAGTGGAACGGATCGGCGAATTCATGAAAGTGCATCATATCTGAGCAGCCTGAATCAGCAGTTTCTGCCTGAAAGGGTCTGAAGCTGCTTTTTTCTTGGTGCTCAAATTTCAATGAAAGTCCCTTTCCATCGAAACTCCCTCTAAAATAGAGGATTCTGAGAACTGCCGGCCCTGGAAAAACAGTTGAAACAGTGATA
>JAKVJO010000020.1 GCA_022486935.1 Solobacterium sp.
TCCGGGTATGCCTCAGTTATCCAGCCGGCTTTTTCGCCAGCCCCGAAGAAGACTGTCCCCTTATCCAATACACTGGTAAATGCGGCAATCAGGAGGTCTGCACCTTTCTGCTCGGCATATTCATTCATCTGACGCTGAATCAGATCTGCGTTATTCTGGATCTCTTTCACACTGGATACCATGACCTGGGAGATCATGACCCGGATGGAGTGGATTTCATAGACTTTGACATCCTGGTTCATCAGGTCCGAGACACTGCGGCCGGCAGTATCTGCCTGAACGGCAAACATCTCATGGCCAAACGCATCAATATCAAGTCCTGCAAGAGCCGCCAGGATATCTGCTGTTTCATGATCCTTCTGGGTGGTGGTAGGTGACTGGAACATCAGCGTATCAGACAGCAGTGCGCCAAGCAGCAACCCGGCAAGATTGGCTGGCAGCGGGATCTGATTCTCGCGGAACATCGTCGCAATGATGGTGGCAGTTGAGCCGACAATCTCATTGCGGAAGCTGACCGGCTGGGTGGTTGAGAAATCATTGATGCGGTGGTGATCCACCACTTCCAGGATCTGTGCCTTCTCCACTGCCCTTACAGACTGTGAGAATTCATTATGATCCACCAGGATCACTTTCTTGTTTTTGAGATTCATGATGTGGTAGCGGGATACGTAACCGGCAAGATGGCCTCTGCCATCTACAACCGGATAGGTACGATATCGCGTTGTCATCATCTTACGGCCGGCATCTTCTGCCAGTTCGTTGGTGCGGAACATGACCAGACTCTTTGTCATCACCAGTTTCACCGGCGGTGCGAAGTAGACATATCTGGAAGTATTCATCGAGCCATGGCCGGAGATAATGACCGGGCAGTGATACTGCTCTGCAGTCTTGATGACTTCTTCACTGATCTTCTTTGCCCACACCACGATCAGCATACCTGCACCTTTGCGGATCAGCTGTGCCTGGGCCTGTGGATCATCACCGAGAATGACAATGCGGTCCTTGATCTCATAGTTTTCCAGTTTCGCATCAGTCAATGCAATGATGGACACTTTGCCGTTGAGATGGAACTGCGTATCGCGGTAGATCATGGTTCCATTGATCGTACGGCAGATATCATCAATGGAAGTCTTGGCCAGCAGTTCAATACCGGATGCGGTATCGCCCAGTCCGATCGTTGTCAGATCACTCTTGGTCACCATGCCAAGCATCGTGCCGTCATGATCCACCACACCGAATGCAGTCCGTTTGGTTTCCTGCATCTTCATGATTGTTTCGTAGATGGTCGTATCCGGAGAGATGGAAATCGGTGAATCCATATCCAGCTCTGCCAGTGTCTTGCGGGCATCTTCCAGCAGCAGCGGCTCTTCAAAGCCACACCGTTTCAGCAGATAGGATGTCTCTGCATTCAGCTTGCCAAGCCGGCAGGGCACCGCCTTGATTCCCTTTGCCCGTTTAAAGAACGCATAGCCAATCGCTGACGCAATGGAATCTGTATCCGGGTGCAGATGACCGGTAATATAAACAGGTTCATTCTGATCCATTTCAAGATCCTCCATGATCTAAAGTATTTCTTCCATCTGCAATTGTATCACCTGTCCATGACTGCTGTCTTATGAGAACCATTCTCGCGTCTATAGAAAACTCCGTATCAGGAAACGGTACGGAGTATGCAATCACTTATTTTTTGACCTGGTTCAGAGCCGCATTGAGCTGTTTGACATCCTGCTGACTCAGCGCCTTGCCTGCCTGCTGCAGCAGTTTCTGCAATGGCATCCGATCCATCTGTTTCTGCATCGCTTCCGGCATCCGCACATTCTTTGCCACATCGCCATAACTGGCTGTCGCCTTTGCCATGATCCGCTGCAGGATTGCCGCAGAGGTTGGATTCTTCTTCAGGTCTTCCATCGTATCCATGATGGAGTAGTATCCTTCCTTCATCAGTTCTTCCGGCTTGTCGAACCAGTTCATGATCCCGCCTTCATCATTGCGGTAGGACGGGTTGGCTGTTTCAACATGCCGGATCTCCATCCTGTCATGAAGCGATCCGCTGACTGCTTCAATCTGATGGACTCCGCTGATCTTTACATTGAATACAAATACATGTTCAGCCTGTATGGTATTCAGTTCTTTGCCATCTACGATCAAGGTCACTTCCGGCTGATTGGAATACACTTTGATTTCAGTCACTGATTCTGTACGTTCTGCGTATCTTCTTCCACACAGATGTACAAACGGGTCTTTGGACAGATACGCCTTGTAGATATAGAACGCATCTTTCTTCAGCTGACGGTCAAAGGTTACCAGGCCCTTCTGATTCTGCCCTGGCTTTCCGCCTTCATTTCTTCCGTCTGCACCGAAGTCAAACATATTCCAGCAGTGCATTGCCCAGATATAGGGACGCTCACTCCACATTTTGAGCATGTGTTCATGGTACAGTGCCTGATACCCTTCACTCCAGTCACCTTTGGCAGGTGCACCATTCTGGTATGCCGGGTTGGCATCTGCACCATACTCTGACAAGCCGATCACTTCATCCGGATGGCTTGCATGGAAACTGTCAAACCATTCATCGTTCTGTTCCAGTTCTCCGATATACCACCCATAATAAAGGTTATAACTGCGGATATCCGGAAGAGATACCAGCGGATCATCCGGGTCAAGCATGAAGACATTGGCCATGGCGGTCGGTCTTGTCGGATCAAGGTGATGGCACAGGTCATTCAGTGTACGGTGATTGGCTGTGATCTCACTGGATGGTCCGCCGGTCGAAGTAATCTCATTGGACAGTCCCCAGCAGACAATCGAAGGATGGTTGTAGTTCTGCAGTACCAGTTCCTTCATCTGTGAGATGGTATTGGCATTGCCTTCTTCCATGTGTTCAGAGATATAGGGAATCTCTGCCCAGACAATCATGCCGTACCGATCACACAGATCATAGAAGTACTGATCGTGCTGGTAATGGGCAAGACGCACCGTATTGGCACCCATCTCCCTCAGCAGTGCCATATCTTCTTCATGGTCTGTCCTGGACAGTGCATTGCCTTTGCCAAGCCTGTCCTGGTGTCTGGCTGCACCGCAGAGACGGTACTGTTTTCCATTCAGCAGAAATCCCTGTTCCGGATCAAAGGCAATCGTGCGGCAGCCAAAGTCTGCTTCTGTATGATCACCGCTTTGAAGCTCTGCACTGACCGTATACAGATATGGATCTTCCGTTCCATTCCAGAGATGTACCTGTTCCAGATGGAAGATTGCACTTGCAACGCCATGCACTGCAGTGATCTGCTGTGTTTCATTGTTCAGTGTAAATGTCACAGGTTCATCATTGCCTTCAGTATGTGCTTCGACTGTCACCTCTGCAGAAGTTCCGCTTACCTTCGGTGTTACCTTCAGCGCCGGTGCACCATGATCCCCAAGGGTAAAGTGTGTATGCGGGACAATGATCATTGTCACATCCCGGTAGATACCCCCATAAAACGTAAAGTCTGCCTTCTGCGGATATACCGTACGGTTCTTTCCATTATCCACTGAGATCTGCAGGAGGTTGGTGCCTTCCTTCAGCTGCCAGGTCAGATTGATGCGGAAGGTAGAATAGCCGCCTTCATGATGGGCCAGACGTACGCCGTTGAGAAAGACCTCAGCAGTCATGGCAGCCCCTTCCAGCTGAAGCCATACTTCATCACCCTCATCAGTGTCAGGGCGTTCAAAGGACTTCGCATACCAGCAGGTACCGCGGCAATAATCGTTTCCGCCATCCTGACCATCTTTGGCATTCCAGGTATGGGGCAGTGTTACACGCTGCCAGTGTTCATCCGGTACCGTATCGGCTGTTGCCGTCTGACTGAACAGCCAGTTCTCATTGAACTTGAATTTCTGATTCATCGGTTTCATTCTCCTTCTGTCTGATCCAACTGTTGAAGCTCACGGTCGATCTTGTCCAAGAGATCCTTTGAAAGCTTTCCCTGTGCATGCGGTGCCAGCGTGGCAAGCGACATGGATCCGGCCATTGGATGTGACTGGATCAGCGGCATCAGCTGCGGGATATTTTCCTTCAGAACGTTTCGTGCATCCTCCCGGCTCATCAGGATTTTCAGACTGGTATTGATACTGAATGCGTTATGTTTGGGGAGACTGCCCCAGGCAAGATTTGAATCATTCCAGATGTGATCCAGAAATGAAACGCTCATCGGCAGCCAATGCTTTACATCGCTGTTTTCCTGACCGGTCCAGTCTTCGGCCAGGGAAAGACCATGATCGCCTGCCGCATAGATATGGATCTCGTACGGGATTTTGTACTGTGCCAGTTTTTCAGCATAAGCCAGTGAATTGACAGCCGGCACAATCGAGTCTGCCTGTGTGGCAAACAGGAATGCCGGGCAGGTATGTTCATTCACCTGATCCAGCATGGTCGGGCAGGCAATTCCAAGATCATCGTTGATAGAATGATCAACTGAAGGATATCCAAGAATCACGGCAGACGGTTTGACCTTGGCCATGGTTGCCAGCGCTGAGGCAAGATTGCCGCCGGCCGAGAAGCCAACCGCCGCGATGTGAGACGCTTCGATTCCGTACTGTGCAGCATGTTCATGGATATACGTCATTGCCGCTGTCGCATCTTCGAATGCCTTTGGAAATACCGTATCTGATGGAAGATGATGATCATGCCCGCATACGGTATAACGCAATACAAACGCGTGGAATCCTTCATGCAGGTAGGCATAGGCAACTGGATCAGCTTCACGATCAGAGCACACTTCATATGCTCCGCCTGGCAGGATCAGAACTGCCGGCCGCCTGTTCTGTCTTGGAAGTTCTTTACTGGCATCCTGGATAAAGCACTGCAGTCTTGCCCCATTCGGGGATAATGTCACTTCTTGATAGTTCATATGTTTTCCTCACTCCAGATTTTTCAGCATCTGATCCAGTTTGTTCATCTGACTGGCCATGGCTGCCCCGCCCATCTGTTCTGCCAGCACCCGCATCGGTGCTTTCTGCATACGCGGCGGCAGCTGGGCAATCTGCGGCATCACCTTCAGAAGCAGTGTCCGGGCAGATGGATGGCTCAGCAGTTCTTCAACCGAACTGTTGGTGGAAAGGCATACATGCATGGGCTTCACTGTCCGATATTCCCATTCATAGCTGCCAGCCTTCAGACTCAGCATGCCGTCTTTGATATCTGCATGTGCAGTTTCTGCAGCTTCAGCAACTGCCGCATCATCTGCCAGCGGAAGCCGTACTTCAGCCTCACAGCCAAACGGAACCGTTACAGCCAGGTGAAGCGTCTGCTCATCCACGATGTTCCAGCTGATCTTCCAGGTGCCGGATGCGCTCTTGAAACTGCAGTCGAGATGCTTCAATGCATAGACCGGAGCCGGTTCCATGTGCACTGATTGAAAGCCGGCAGACAGCGGCCGCAGTCCGGCAAGATGCTCATACATCCAGCCGACAATACTGCCATAGGAATAATGGTTGAGACTGTTCATACCGGTCGATGAGATATGGCCGTTTTCATCCAGACTGTTCCAGCGTTCCCAGATCGTTGTTGCGCCAAGGTTCACTTCATACAGCCAGCCCGGATAGGATTCATTCAGCAGCAGCTGTTCCGCAATATCCTGCATGCCGTTTTCAGACAGCACGGAGCAGAGAAGCGGTGTTCCTACAAATCCGGTCTGCAGTTTCCCTTTGGATTCCTTGAATTTTTTCCGCAGCATTCCCCTGATCTTTTCTGCATTGCCCAGATGATGTTTCAGGCTCAGCAGAAGACCGGTCTGAGTTTCCGCGCAGCATCTTCCATTCGGGGAATAGTATTCCTGCTCAATGCGTTCTCTCAGTTGTTCTGCGAGCGTTTTATAGTGCTTCTGATCTTCCGGTTTCTGCAGTACTTCAGCAGCCTTTCCAGTCAGCTCTGCACTGTTCATGTAATAGACATCCGCAATGAAATCAACGTCAGTTGCACCGGCACAGTTGCCAGGATCTGCTCCGGCAAGATCCAGCGCCAGCCAGTCGCCGAAGTGGAATTCACGGCGCCAGCCGAAGTCAGTGCCATCCTTTGCCGTGATGTAATCCACCCAGGTCTTCATCGAATCGAACTGTTCGCTGAGAATGGAAGTATCCCCGTAAAACTGATAGACATTCCAGGGAATAATCACTGCCGCATCGCCCCAGACCGAAGACGTCGCATTCATATCGAATGCCGGCACCACATCCGGCACCATGCCGCCCCGCATCTTCTGTTCTGAGTAAAGATCATGCAGATACTTTCGGTAGAATGCATATGCATCGCTCATCCAGCAGGCCGTTTCAGAGAACACCTGTGCGTCACCGGTCCAGCCCATGCGTTCATCCCGCTGCGGGCAGTCAGTCGGCACATCAATGAAATTATCAATCCGGCTCCATTCCGCATTTGAAATCAGCTGCTGCACTTTCGCATTGCCTACCGCAAGACTGCCTGTTTCCTTCATCGAGGAAGACAGTGCCAATGCCGTAAAGTCTGACTCATTGAGATGATTGATCCCTTCAACTTTGACGTATCTTCCCCCATAGAAGGTCAGCCGCGGTTCAATGACTGTTTCTGTTCCATCAGATACATAGTCATACTCAGCCAGTGCTGTCCGCAGGTTATCGCGGTAGAAATGCTGATCCTGCAATGTCTCACTGAACTGGATTCTGATTCTGGTATCTTTCGGTTCGTGAATCCTGAGCCGGAACGTACCGGCGATATTCTGGCCGATATCCAGTACGGTATCGTTATCTGCAGTTTCAATCCGTTTCACCGGAAGTTCTTTGAATACCTGCACCGGAACACTGTATCTTGCCGTCAATGTACCATCCGGTCCAGGTGTATTCAGTGCCTGTTCAATCGGCAGATCAGGAAGTGTATCATCCCGTTTCTCGCCGTCATAGATATTCGAGAAGGTAACTTTACTGCGCCTTACCTGCCAGCTGCTGTCAGTGCCGATGATTTCCGAAGTGCCGTTGGCATACACAATTCGAACTTCAGCAATCAGCTGCCAGGCATCTCCATAATGCGGCTTGTCAGATCTGGTGAATCCAAATCTGCCGGAATACCAGCCATGGCCTAGCAGGATGGACAGCATACTGCCATCTTTGATCTGATCCGTAATGTCATAGGTCTGATACTGGATCCAGGATGCGTAATTGGTGCAGCCCGGTGCCAGATATTCAGATCCGATCCGCGCTCCGTTGATACTGGCCTCATAGACACCCAGCCCTGAAAGATACAGTCTTGCCTGTTTCACACTGCCTTTCAGGTTCAGACGTTTTTCAAAGATCGGATGGCGGATCTCCTCACTGCTGCAGCTGATCCATGACGCCTGCCACGGTTCCTCCAGCAATGCTGTTTCAAACCACTGAATCTCACTGTCGATCTTCGCTCCGGCATCATCTGTCACTGACACCTGCCAGTAGTATCTGGTATATGGTTCCAGTTTCAGATCAAGCGGAAAGCCAAGCGGAGAAATATCATTCCGTTCGCCTGTGTCCAGCAGCGGACTGCTGCAGTCGGATTCTTTTGATACAGCGATCCGGGTGCTGATTGCCCCTGTGCCTTCACTGTCTTCCGTACACCAGCTCAGCACCGGTCTGTTCAGCGTATAGCCAAGCGGATTTTCAATATGATCTGTTCTGCATCGTGTGATCTTCATATGGTCTGTTTCTCCTTTAGTTCTGTGCTGCTGTCTGGCTGTTGAGAATCAAATCAAGGACTCTTGCGGCGCTTCTCTTCAGCCCTGCTTCATCCAGTGTGTGACTGTCATGTGCTTCATGTACCTGCTGTGCATCCTGTGCACTGCCAGGCATGGTCAAGTCAACACCTGCATGAATGCTGACAGCGGCGTTATAACGGGTATCCCAGTCCGTCATGGTCAATCCCTGATAGCCCCATTCGCAGCGCACAATATCCGTCATCAGGTCCGGACGGTTGCCGCTGTAGATCCCATTCAGTTTGTTGTAACTGGTCATCAGCGATTTTGGATTGCCTTCTTTCAGGGCAATCTCAAAGCCCTTGAGGTACAGTTCTCTGAGCGTGCGCTCACTGACGACACTGTCTACATAGGCACGGTTGTCTTCCTGATTGTTGCAGCAGAAATGTTTGATGACTGTACCGATGCCCGGATGGCTCTGCACGCCTCTGGTCAGTGCTGCTGCCATCTTTCCGGATACCAGCGGGTCTTCGCTGTAATATTCAAAGTTCCTGCCGCACAGCGGATTGCGGTGGATATTCATCGCCGGTGCCAGCCACAGGGTAATGCCGAATTCATTCATCTCATCGCCGATTGCCTTGCCGACCTGTTCCAGCAACTGCGTATTCCAGGTATTGGCCATCAGGGAATCCGTCGGCCAGGCAGTCGCATAGCGGTACACATGGACGCCTTCATGGCCAACCAGACGGCCTGCCATCATGCGCATCTTTCCCCAGTTGTACTTCTCCGGCATTCTTGCAGTTTTCTGACTGCCGTCCGGTCTATAAATCACTTCCGGCATGATGTTGATCCCGGCAGGTCCATCGCTGATTGCAATGTTGAAAATTCCTTTATCCAGCAGGGTGATTGCAGTCTTGCCGCCTGCCCCGAGAATCAGCAGCTGTCCCGGCACTTCTTTCTGTACATCACCGCCGCGTACCAGTTCAATCAGATCATCTTCAGACAGCTGATCAATCACTTCTCTGCAGTGTGAACTGACAGCCGCATCAGGCACTTCATATACCGCGACTTCCGGTCTGATGGCAGAAGAATCCAGATCAAGCCGCGGAAGATCTTTACTGCATACTGACGGGTTGGTCTTTGGTGCCTTCATCTCATCCAGCGGACTGGTTGGCACGCACGCATTGCGGCACTGTCTGACGATCACTGTGTCATGCACTGTAATGATGGCGGTATCTTCTGCTGAAGCGCTGTCGCTGCCGATGGAGATGACATAATCGCCGGCCGGCAGCACCCACGCTGCTTTGCTTTCGTCATAGACTGCCTGACCGTTCAGATGGAACGAAAGCTGAACTGCTGCACTGCACCCTGTCTGGATCAGATCAGTTTTGGTGAATGCACAAAGACTTCTGCGGACTGTATCACCTGGAACAGACAGGTACATCTGTACCACTTCCTTACCGGCATAAATATTGCCGGTATTGGACACACTGACGGATGCCAGCACTTCGTCTTCATTGAGCACAACTTCTTTTACATTCAGCTGAAATGACGTATAGGACAGGCCATAGCCAAATGGGAATCTTGGCTGTTTACGAAATGCATCATAGTAACGGTAGCCGACATACATCCCTTCGCTGTAGAACTCCTGATCCAGGTTGCCGTTCATATAGCTGAAGGTATCTCCATTCGGAATTTCCGAATAATTGTTCGGCCAGCTGTCTGCCAGTTTTCCCGAAAAGTTGTTCTGACCAAGCAGGACCTCAGCCACCGCATTGCCGGCTTCCATACCCGGCTGACCAATATAGACAACCGCACCGATGCCCTTCACCTCATCAAGGATACTGAGATCAATCAATCCGCCGACATTGATGACCAGTGTCAGTGAATCATAATGATCTGCCAGAAAACTCAGGTTGTCTTTTTCAATCTGGGTCAGCTGGAAGTCTCCCGGTTCATTTTTCCGGTCAGTGCATTCACCTGCCTGGCGCATCAGTACATATACTGCAGCGGCGCCATGATCTGCAGTATCTGCTTCGTTGATCAGCCTGCCGGAAGGATACCGGTATTTATACTTATGTGCTTCCGGAATCTGGGCAATCGGGTTGGCAATCCCGGCAATCTTTTCTTCCACCATCTGCCGGTATGCTTCATAAGTCTCATCAAATTCCCGGTCGTAGTCATCCAGCCAGGCAGCGGAGACAATATCACATCCGGCATTTTTCAGCCCCTGTTCAACAGATACTGTATAGCGCGGAGCCACTGAACCGCTGCCTTCGCCGAATGCAGTTGTCTTTCTTGCGCCCATGCCAAACAGAGCGATCTTTCTGGTCTGAAGAGGCAGTACCTGTTCATTCTTCAAAAGTACAAATCCCTCTTCTGCAGCAGCTCTGGAAAGTGCTGCATTTTTAATCTCACGCTGTGATACATCTGCGGTTACTGCGCCATAGTAATTCATATCAATATTCTCCTTTTTCCTGGTGATTGATTTCCTGGAAGAACTTCTCCCAGTCTTCCTCTGTCATTCCCTGTGCAAACCGCTGAAGTGTCTGAAGCGGCTCCGCCATCAGTCCAACTGTGTCCGGGCGCAGGTCGCCATACGGAATATCAGTTTCTGCAGACGCAGCAGCCGTACTCAGTTTGGCAATCACTGCCCGAAAGGAAGGCATCAGTCTGTCCACCAGCTGCTTGCCGGCGGGAATTTTTACAATGTCCATGATCGGCGTCATGATGCTGTAATGATGCGGAACTGGAATGTATTCATCCTGAACTGCCAGCCCGGCCGACAGGACAATCTCTTCTGCATTGAGTCCGATCTGGAGCTCATAATGGCCGCCCGGCACACGCCATGTATGGGCGCTGAGGTCCCACACTGCAAAACTGCGCTTGGAGAGTTCAAACGATACCGTTTCCGTTTCTCCTGCATTCAGGTAGATCTTCTTGAATCCGCGCAGTTCCCTGACTGGTCTTCTGATGCCGGTTCTTGAGATATCTGTACCGACATATAACTGAACCAGTACATATCCGGGAATCTTGGACACGTTAGTCACTGATACCTGTGCAGTCATTGTTTCCCCGGCCTTGAACTGATCACTGCTGAGTTTCAAATCAGAATACCTGAACTCGCTGTACGACAGTCCATAGCCAAATGGGAACAGTGTCTTCTGGTGTGCGGAAGTGTAATAGCGATAGCCGGTAAATACACCTTCCCGGTATTCAACCAGGTCATCTTCTGATGGCCAGTACAGATAGCTTGGATTGTCTTCCACTTTGACCGGGAAGCTCTCTGCGAGATGCCCGCTCGGGTTGACCTTGCCCTGCAGAAGATCAAAGATCGCTTCACACGCTGCTTCGCCGCCAAGGTACGCTTTCAGTACTGCCATTGGCTGATCAATCCAAGGCATATCTACCGGGCTGCCATTTTCCAGAATCACGATCGTATTCTTCTGCACTTTGCAGACTTGCTCGATCAGTTCGTTCTGGCATTCCGGCAGTTTCATGATCCAGCGGTCATAGCCTTCCGATTCCATTACCGGCGGAAGTCCGGCAATCACAACAGCGATCTCTGCAGCGGATGCGGCATTGACTGCTTCTTCCAGTTTTGCCTGATCTGCAGTGCCGCCGAATCCAAATCCTTCGGCATAGGTAATGTTGGGATACGCAGCTGTTACTTCCGGCATGGTCGGAACATGATATGGTTCCACTTTGCTGGATCCTGCCCCCTGGTATCTTGGCTCTTCTGCAAATTTCCCGATTACTGCAATTCTGCGATTGGGATCAAGCGGAAGAATGTGTTCTGAATTCTTCAACAGCACCATGCCCTCTTCAGCAATCCTTCTTGCAAGGGCATGACCGGCTTCATAGTCATATACCGTATCCGGATGACGGTTCTCTTGCGCTTTGAATGCCAGGGCGATGATCGCGCAGCAGCATTCATCCAGTTCCTTTTCATCCAGGGTTCCATTCTGCACTGCCTCAACAAGCAGATGATCATGGTTCTTGTCACATGGCATGGTCAGATCACAGCCGCCCCTGATCGATGCCACACGATCATGGACTGCCATCCAGTCACTGACAACAAGCTCGTCAAATCCCCATTCACTGCGGAGCAGATCTTTCAGGATTGCCGGACTCTCAGTCGCATAGATCCCATTCACCTGGTTATAGGCAGCCATCACAGTCCAGGGATGGGATTCTTTCACAACACGTTCAAACGCAGATGCGTAGATTTCCCTCAATGTCCGTTCGTCCAGGACACTGTTTTCTGTACGCCTTCTGCTTTCCTGGCTGTTGGCCAGAAAGTGCTTCAGGCTGACGCCGACGCCTTCGCTTTGCACTCCTTTGACATAAGCAGATCCAAGCACACCGGAAACCAGCGGATCTTCCGAGAAGTATTCAAAGTTGCGTCCGCACAGCGGGCTGCGCTTCTGGCAGATGCCAGGTCCCAGCAATACCTGGACATCATTTGCCTGACAGATCCTGCCAAGATCTTTTCCCATTTCTTCAACCAGTTCTGGATGGAATGAGGATCCTACCGTGCAGGACGGCGGATAGCAGATTGCCTGAACACTCTTGTTGCGGCCGGAGAAATCCTGCTTACCAAGCTGAAGACGAAGACCGTTAGGGCCGTCTGAGAGACGGAATGAAGGGATACCCAGCCGTTCAATTGCCTGGGTGCTGAACATTTCTGCGCCGGAACATAGAGATGCTTTTTCTTCCAGGGTCAGCTGCTGTTCCAGATGTCTGATCTGATCTTGATCCATTTGAATGATCCTCCTTATCCTCTGATTGAAGTTGAACGCTTTGAATCAAATCACTGGCAGAACTGCGTAACCCTGCCTGATGATTGGATTATGTCATGAGGATATTGAATTCGAAGATCATGGATTTGCTTTTTTGTATGTATATTTGTCTGAATGCGATTACATAGCGAATATCCTGACACACTGGCTAATTTATTGTTTTTCTGAATTGTTTCTGTTGCTATTCTGTGGTCACAACAAAGCCGGTGATACCGCTGAAAAGGGGAGTATGCCGGAAGGAGGAAAGATTCATGGGATTACGTAAAGAAAAAACCGCAGAACAAAAACAAAAAAACAAAGCGGATCATCTTCCGGTAGGGAAATTCTTCGCCTGGAAGAGCCGTGACGTATCGCTGGCCGCAATGAACACCATCATCCTGGGATATCTGATGATCTACTGCACCAATACCCTGGGCATGAAGGCAGCGCTGGTTGGCACCCTGCTGATGGCATCCAAGATCTTTGATGGCATCACCGATCTGTTTGCCGGCTACCTGGTAGACAACACTCACACCAAATGGGGCAAGGCCCGTCCGTATGAGTTTGCAATTCTCGGTGTCTGGCTCTGCACCATCCTGCTGTTCTCCGCATCACCTGAATGGTCCAATACATTGAAGGCTGTCTGGGTCTTCGCCATGTACACCTTTGTATTCAGCATCTTCAGCACCCTGCTGAATGCCAATGGCACTCCATATATGATCCGTGCTTTCTCCAATAACCGTGCACAGATCACAAAGTGTTCATCCTTCGGCGGTATCGTCAGTATGCTCGGCGGCATGGTCGTCTCCGTATCATTCCCGATCCTGATGGGAAAACTCGCAACTTCTGCCAGCGGCTGGCGCACGCTGATCCTGATCTATGCAATACCGATGATGCTGCTTGGAGTTTGCCGTTTCATTTTCGTCAAGGAAGATCCGAAGATTGATGAAGGCAACCCGCAGCGTGTATCAATAAAGCAGGTTCTCACCATGCTCAAAAAGAACAAGTACTGCTGGATCTATGCAGGCATCATGGGACTGTATCAGCTGATTGTCGGTCTCGGAGCCGGTACTTATTACTTCACTTATATTATCGGTGACATTTCCAAGTTCGGTATTGTCAGTGTTCTGTCTGTCATCCTGCTCCCTGTCATGCTCGCATTCCCGACCATGATGAGAAAGATGAGTATCGGAAAACTGTTTGCCATCTTCACCGGAATTTCCATTGTCGGCTATGCCATTGTCTTCTTCGGCGATGCCAACTTCTCCATTGTATTGATTGGTATTATTCTCTCTACACTCCTGAACCTGCCGCTCGGTTACCTTGGTGCACTGGTCGTCATGCAGCTGGCAACCTTCAACGAATATAACAACCTGCCCCGCATGGAGGGATCTGCCGGTGTTGTATCTGGCTTCGCTTCCAAAGTCGGCGGCGGACTTGGCACCTTCCTCTGCGGTATTCTGCTGACAGCTTCCGGCTTTGTCTCCACCACATCAAGTTCTACCGTTGCCCAGCCGGAAAGTGCAATCCTGATGATCCGTATGCTTTATTCCATCATCCCGCTCATCGGCTGTGTCATCATCCTGATTCTGTCCATCATGCTCAGCAAGCTCTCAAAGCAGATGCCAATGATGGAAGCCGCAATCCAGGCAAGGATTGCAAACGAAACAACAGAAACTCCTGCAGAACCGGCAGCCCAGAATTGATTTCCCCTCTCGGACAGTCTTCCTGAATAACGCATCAGGAGGGCTGTCTTTTTTATGCGCATAAAGAAAAGAATCCAATCCAGAATAGATCAGATTCTTGCATTCTTTTCCCGGTATTCAGCCGGTGGCATGCCTGCATACTTCTTGAATTCATCAGCGAAGTAGCTGCGGGAGCAGAAGTTCAGCCGCTCGGCAATCTGAAAGATGCTGTCCTGTGTGGTGATCAGCAGGATCTTGGCACGTTTCACTTTGGAGATCTTGATGTAGTCATGAATACTGCAGCCGACTTCTGAGCGGAACTTCCTGGAAAGATAGTATTCTGCATACCCGACTCTGGATGCCATGTCTGTAATGGTGATCTTCTCTTCCGGATGCAGATCTATGTAGTCCATACAGCTCTGCACCTGCTTGGAAATGTTCTGATTCTGATGGCATTTATGAACCCGGGCAATGAAATCCTCGTACATTGTATGGTTGATCGGCGGAATATCTGACAGGATCTTGCAGTTTTCAATCTGCTGGATGTAAAGATCTCCGGTTGAGTATGCCTGCTCCGGCATCAGTCCGCCGTCAATCGCTGCTCTTGTGCACAGTGTGGCAAATGTCTCAGCTGAGATCTTTGCCTGACGGATCGGATCCTTGCTGTGGACCGGGACCCCACGGCTGATATTGGCCGCATTATTCAGAACCACTTTGTAATTCAAGTCACCCTCACGCACCATTCTCAGCAGTGCCTGTTCTGCACGCCAGGTACGATAGCGGTCTGTCTGGGTATGATCCCAGTCCTGAGCGGTCTGATGTACGAATATTTCTTTCTGGAAACTGACATCACTGCGGCTGACTGTTTCACCGGTCACTGCATAATGCATCATGATCATGTCATTGCAGAGATCCGTCATCGGCACGACCGGAAGATCATTCAAAGCAGCTGTCAGGCGGTTTCTGAAATTCAGTGTCACCCGCTCATCGTTATCCTGTTCATATGCTTCAATAATCTCTCTGAGACTGTTGCCAATCTCCTGGACGCTGCACTCCACTGCGAGAACCGGGCCAAGCATATAGAAACACTGTGTGCTCGGATTGAACACAACGCCCCACATGATACCCATCTGATCGCTCATCACCAGCGGCATACGATTGGCATCAAAATACTTTCTGATATAGGCAAAAGATCCGGAATTGGAAAACAGTTTATTCCAGAGCTGGATCGCTGCACAGTTGCTGTCAGCCAGTTGAAAATCCGAATCATATTGCGAATGATAGATCGGATATTTACAGGCAATCATATTCCAGAAGAGATCCAGTTTTTCATCCAGGTTCATTGCAGTACTCCTGAAGTGATTATAAGTTGAGATGATCAGTGGATGCAACTCACTGTTTCATCTGACGTTTCTTCATTGTGACGGAAAATTCACTGCCCTGGTTCAGGCTGCTCTTGACCGCAATGGATGAACCGGAAAGATCAATGACCTTTTTGACCAGTGCAAGGCCAAGCCCATTTCCCTGTTCTGCGTGGCTGCGATCGCCCTGATAGAATTTATCGAAGATATGCTTCACTGTTTCTTCCGACATGCCGCAGCCGGTATCTGATACCATGACAGTCACGCTGTCACTGTGCTCATGCAGAGACACTATGACAGAGCCATGTTCCGGTGTGAATTTCATCGCATTGGATAAAAGGTTATTCCATACCAGTGACATCAGTGACTCATCCGCCTCAATCATGACGTTCTCTTCAATGTCAGTATCCAGGCTGATGCCTTTCTTTTCCCAGTCATCCTCAAATCCCAGTACACTTTCAATGACCTGCTCACTCAGATTATAGGTGCGGGCCTCCGGAAAGATCTGCTGATTCTCCAGTTTATTCAATTTCAGGATATTTGTGATCAATGCCGTCAGACGCTTGGATCCGGTAATGATGGACTCTGTATATTTTTCTCTCTGTTCTTCAGAAAGATCAGGTGCCTGCAGCAATACTGCATAGTTCTGGATGGATGCCAGAGGTGTCTTCAATTCGTGTGAGACATTAGCAATAAAATCAGAACGCAGTGTTTCTGTTCCGGACAGTTCTCTTGTCATCAGGTTGAAGTTTTCAATCACCTGATCCAGTTCATTCATCTTCAGGGGATTGCTGTGAATCGGTTCAATCTGCACCTCGTAATTCCCGTTTGTCACTTCTGTTGTCGCAGTCAGAATCCGTTTGACCGGCTTCTCTACAGAAACCTTGTGCCAGAGCCCATAGAACAATACACAGAAGAATGCCAGAAACAGACTGTTGCCGGCAACCAGGAGTGCACTGACCGCCGCAGACCCTGCAGAGATCGGATAGAACTGGAAAAACAGTGCCAGACTTGCGGCAACGACAACACTGATCAGCAGGAAGAATAGAATATAGTCCCGCCAGGAGAACAGTTTCCTTGGTCTCATCATCTGATCACCGCCTTGTATCCAAGCCCATGCACGGTAATGATTTCAAAGTCATGGCATTCTGCCAGCTTGGTGCGGATCCTTGTCATATATACATCTACTGTCCTGGAGCCGGCATCGGTTTCATTGTCCCAGAATTCATCCATCAGCTGATTGCGTGTAAATGTCTTCTTTGGATAGGACAGCAGTTTGAACAGCAGATCAAACTCCCTTACTGTCAATGAGATCTCTTCCTGATTCAGATAGGCAGTATGTTCATCCGCATCCAGTGTCAGCTGACCGACTGTGAGTTTGCGGGATGACGCAATCTTTGCCCTTCTGAGCAGCGCCTCGATTCTCAGCACCAGTTCATTGAGGTCCACCGGCTTGACCATGTAATCATCTATGCCTGCCCGAAACCCCTGCTGCTTGGAAGAAAAATCATCTCTTGCGGTCATGAACAGAATCGGAATTTCCGTATTCTCTCTTCTGATCATGGAAGCAAGTTCAAAGCCATCGATCTTCGGCATCATGATATCTGAGATCACCAGATCAAATGAACTGCCATACAGCTGGTTCAGTGCATCATCCGCATCAAGACTTCCAACCGCATCATATCCTGCTTTATCCAGAAACAGACAGACACTGTGGTTTACTGCCTGATCATCATCCACAACAAGTATTTTGAACATGAAAGAATTCCTCCTGCCTGTACTTCTCTTTGATTATAAACGGCTGTTGTTTCTGAAT
Source organism: Solobacterium sp. (assembly GCA_022486935.1). Classification (GTDB taxonomy): domain Bacteria; phylum Bacillota_I; class Bacilli_A; order Erysipelotrichales; family Erysipelotrichaceae; genus Bulleidia. The sequence continues at coordinate 17,305 of JAKVJO010000020.1, forward strand.
TGTTAATCAGAACAGCTAAATTTTTAACATTTCTGAAACGACTCAGCAACATCCCCTTCATATTCTCTCAGTATGCTGTAACCGTTCAAGATGAACAGGAGGAATATCAAACATGAATAACACTGAACTGGAAGAAGCAATCAGGAATCGTCTGGAAACCGGATTCAAGAACTGGAATGGCGGCTATGAAGGATGGCTGGAATGGTGCAACACGCTTTATGAAAAGGATGCCTATTACAACGTTCCTTTGAAGGGAACTCAGGCCAGACTGACCCTGGAGCACTACAAGCAGATGATGGGTGAACTGTTCAAACACTTCACCATGGAGCTCGGGGACTTTGATAACATGATCATCAAGGATAACTGGTGCGCAATCCGCTATACCGTCAAGATCAAGAATATTGAAAGCGGCAAGGAGTATATCCAGCACACCATGGAATTCGTCAAGTTCAAGGAGAATCCGGAACCGATCGGTGTCAGAGTAGTTGAAGGCTGGGCGCTCAGTGATGCGCCGCTGGCATAAACCGTGGCAGAAGAAGATACTCTGAAAGAGCGGCTGGCACGTCATCGCAGGATGGCCGAAAGCTATCATCACGCTTATGAGAAACGGGCAGTCAAAGACGGCGCAACCTATGAAGACTGGAAGTTCGCAGATCATGCCGTATACTGGTCTCCCTACTTCGGAGATCAGCTGATTGATCTGACTGAGAATCCAATGACTGTGCAGCAGTCCGCTTCCATGGAAGCACTGACCTATTCCATGTCATTTCCTGACTGGGGCCCACTGGGATTCAAATGCTGGCCTTCTGATATCGGCTTTGTAATGCAGAGCCACTTCGGTGGGCATGATCACAGCGGCAAACTGATGGACTTCTATGTGTATGGTTTTGTGGAAACAAACGAGAATTATGAAATCACCCGCTGGGAGACGCATGTCAGTCCGGAGTACAATGATTTCCTGGATGCGGCACTCGGTGTGCACGGTCCATTCAAGCATGGTGCAGACGAATACATGGCTGCAGTCGCAAAGAAAATGAAGGAATGCGGCATTGACCCGGCAAGTCTGAAACGATAGGAAAACAAAGACGAAGAAGAGATGAACTCACAGTATGAGTTCATCTCTTCTCCGTTTTATGATCTCATGATTGAATCAGTCTTTCAGGCATCCGATCGGCACAATATACACACCGTCTTTTCTCCGGTATGCATATTCACCTGCCCCGATCACAATCATCAGGAAAGATGGTGCTTTCATCTTGGAAGTGTCAATTTTATCCTTCAGTTTCATCAGATTTCTGACGCCTTCTTCAATCAGTCTGTCACCGCCCAGTTTGATCTCAGCCAATCCATAACTGCCATTCCGCAGATGGATCACTGTATCGCACTCAAGCCCAGTGCGATCTCTGTAATGGAGGAGTTCTCCGCCCAGCGCTTCTGCATAAACACGCAGATCTCTGACACACATGGTTTCAAACATCAGGCCCATGGTGTTCAACTCTTGCAGCAGATCACCTGGACCAATTCCCAGTGCCGCAATACCGATTGAAGAGTCAATGAAATAACGCGTATCTGCAGCTCTGATCGCTGTCTTTGACCGCAGATTCGGATTCCACGCAGGCATATCCTCAACAATGTATATTTTTTTCAGTGCTTCCACATAAGATGAAACTGTATCTTCATTCAGTGAAGCGTCTTCATTCTCCAGCATATCCTTTTTCAAAAGCGTATTGGCAACCTGTCCACCCTGATTTCTGGCATAAGACCGCATCAGCCGTTTTACCCGTTCCGGATCCTTGTTGATATGATCAACACGGTTGATATCATTGCGTACAACCGCATCATAATAATCGAACGCCTGTTCCAGAGCAGGTTTCTCAGACATGCCAACCGCATGAGGCCAGCCGCCGCGGCAGATCAAAAAAGCAAGTGTCTCGATATTCAAAGGATTGACTCCTTGAATCTTTTCCGTTTGATCAAACAGTTCCTGCAGACTGACTTCGCCGGTTGATTCTCCAGATTCATACAGTGACATGGTGCGCATGGTCAGCCAGGTGAATCTTCCCGTACCTGAATGTGTGATCTGTTCTGATTCGCACGGAACTGCAGATCCCGTCAAAATAAACTGCCCTTCTTTTCCTCTGGTATCAATTTCATACCTTGCGGCATCCCACAGTTTTGGGGCCGTCTGCCATTCATCAATCAGCCGCGGGGTTTCTCCCTTCAACAAAAACTGCGGATCCATCTCCGACATTTGAAGAAATGAATCACGGTTCTTCGGGTCATCCATTCTGATTACACTTTTTGCGAATTGAAGCGCAGTTGTAGTCTTTCCGCACCATTTCGGCCCCTCAATCACTACAGCACCTTTTGCCATCAGCTTATCCTGCAGAATTCTGTCTGTGATTCTCTTCTTATATATCATTGTCTTAGCCTCACACCCTGATTCTATCATCCGTTCGGCGATTTTGCACACTTTTGATCGTCGCTTTTGTATACTTTTGTTCTGCGATTTTGTATATTTCCGTTCGGCGCTTTTGTAATTTTATCAAACATCTCCGAAATTTCACAAGCAAAAAGCAATCCTCCGGATCTACGGAAGACTGCTTGAATTTGCCAGATGATCAAAGTGATGTTGATTCCAGCTGATATTGTCAGTTCTTTTCAACAAAATTCTGCAGTTTTTCAAACATGTGTAATTTTGTTGAAATGATATTCTGTTCCATGCTCAGAAATGATTCAGTAATTCTGATATGGAATGAATCACCAGTACCGGTGCCTTGCAGGGACGATTGCCCCAGGTCCAGATCCATACCGGCTTCATACCTGCACGGTATGCCCCAAGAATATCCCGTGCGAAGATATCACCGACCATGACACACTCTTCCGGCTTGACGCCAAGGCGTTCTGCCGCGATCTGAAACAGTCTGACATCCGGCTTCTTGATTCCGTAGTCTGCACTGACGACAATATCATCCAACAGATCTGCAAGTCCTGCGTGTTCTGCTTTCTTACGCTGTCCTTCACTGGGCCCGTTGGTAATCAAACCAAGCTGATAGCCTTTCTGCTTCAGTGCCAGAAGAGTGCTTCTGGAATCAGAGAATGCAACTGCATAATTACAGAGATTGGCTTCCCACCAGGCATTGAAGTCTTCGTACTTGACCTTTACTCCATACCGCTTCTCCAGCTGCTCTACTGCATATGCCTTTGGCGCATCCCCATTCTGATCCCAGATCATGCAGTCCTGCACCATGGCTTCTATCTCGAACGGATCTGTTTCATCTGTGTTCTCGGTAACAGCACGGCGCCACAGCTGATAAGCATACTGATTGCGGTCACCGAGTGTATCATCGAAATCCAGAAAGATTGCTTTATATTCCATGACTGTTCTGTTCCTTTCAGCTGACAAGACCTGTCAGGTTAACCGCCCAGCGATTGGTATGATAGCGTTTCATGCCTGCCGCGATTCTTACAAACTGTTCAATCTCCGCAAGCAGGAAGATGACCACAAAATCAGTCATGCCAAAGACTGAGATCATCAGGTATACAGAGGGAATACCGACTGCCCACATGATACCGGAATCCAGTACCATCAGGAATCTGGAATCTCCGCCTGCCCGCAGTGCAGAGAAGATGACCACAATGATCAATCTGGTTGAGATACGGATTGATGCCACTCTGACCACACCCTGGGCAACCCGGATCACTTCCGGATCAGTCAGACCGAACAGGCTGACAAGCGGACCGGCAAAGGCAATGATAATCACGGACACCAACACTGCCAGGATCAGCGACAGCACCAGGAACCAGCGGCTTTCTTTCACTGCTTCTTCGGTATTTCCCCTGCCAAGCTCTGCGCCGAGGATCATACCTGCCGCAACGGACATGCCATTGCATACAGAGAAGAACAGGTTAGTGATTGTATTGCCGACATAGTAAGCATCCGTCACCTGTGTTCCCAGAAGTCCATACGCTTTGATGAACATGGAGGAGCCAAACGAGAACAGTGTCTCATTGAGAATTGTCGGATAAGTACGTGACATGATCGGTGAGACAAAGCCGGCATCCAGAGCGAACATCTCGTTCAATGGACCGATGAACGAAATGTGTTTAACGTTTGTATAGACCACATAGAGCAGCACGGATACCGACTGGGCAATGACAGTGCCCCAGGCTGCACCTGCTACACCGAGCTTTGGAAATCCAAGTACGCCGAAGATCAGCACATAGTTGAAGAAGCAGTTCAGGCCCATGGCAAAGATGGAGATATACATCGGTACAGAAGTTTTATGGATGCACCGGAATAAATAGTTATAGGTGAATGCAATGCAGGTCAGTGGATAAGAGAAACGCACGATCTCCAAGTACTGCAGTGCCTGGGCAATGACGGCTGGATCTTTGACATAGAAACTGACAATCGCCTGACCGGCAAAGGTAATGCCGAAAAACCAGATCAATCCGATTGCGCCATTCAATAACAGCGACAGGCCAAACGTACGTCTGAGATTATGAGTATCACCGGCCCCGAAGAACTGTGCCGCAAAGATCCCGGCACCTTCCATGACACCGAAGGCAATGGTGATGCACATACCTTCCAGCTGGGAACCGATACCGACTGCCGATACTGCACCGATCCAGGAGACCATCATCGTATCCACAATGCCCATGGCGCTGCTCAATAATTGCTGGAGCATGCTTGGAACTGCCAGATCAGCTGTCCGTTTATAAAAGGAAGCACTGCCAAAGTACCTGTTTTCGCTCATTGCAGTATCCCCCTCTTTTATAGCTGCGATGCATTTATTCTACGCTCTGAACCAGTCAATTCCAACCAGCATCCATGCCAGGTAAAAAACCATCAATTTTTTGTATATTAAGCCATATATCCACCTTCGATTTTTTGCATATATAGGCATATTTCCACCTTCGATTTTTTGCAGTAATAATAGACACAGCATCTAAAAAGAGTGATAATTATGGTAATATCTGTGAGGTGATCAGAATGGAAATCAAGCGCAAAGCATATCAGCAGCTTTTGAGTTGGAAAAACAGCCAGTCTGCTTCTAAAGCGATCCTGATCAAAGGTGCACACAGAGTCGGCAAAAGCTATCTGGCAGAGCTGTTTTCAGAAAGAGAATATAAGTCACACATTCTGATTGATTTTTCAAGTCCGATCCCCGGAACGATTGAGACATTCCGGAAATACGGAAATCGCAGCCAACTTGACGAACTCTTCAACCAACTATCCGTTCTGTATTCAACGCCGCTGTATCCGCATCATAGCGTCATTGTATTTGATGAGGTCCAGAAATATCCCAAAGCCCGGGAACTGATCAAGCACCTGGTAGCAGACGGCAGGTATGACTATATTGAAACAGGCTCTCTGATTTCCATCAAAAAGAATGTCAGGGATATCCTGATACCTTCCGAAGAAGCTGAGATAAATCTCTATCCGCTGGATTTTGAAGAATTTCTGAATGCATGCGATGATTTCACTTCGGTTCCTTTTCTCCTGCAGCATTATCAGAATTCGGAGCCACTTGGCAATCTGCTCAGTACCATCAATGAAAAATTAAGAACCTATATGATTATCGGCGGTATGCCCCAGGCAGTCGCCGCATATATAGCAACAAGGAATATTAATGATGTCGAGCGCGTCAAGAGAGATATTATCAGGCTCTATCGGGAGGATATCGGGAAATACGCGGAAGGATATGTTGCTGAAGCATCCGCAATATTTGACGCCATCCCTTCTCAGCTTTCTCATCATGACAAGAAGGTCAAATACGCTTCGCTCGGTGCTGGAAAACGTTATTCAAATTATTCAGATGCGCTTCACTGGATTGAAGAATCAATGGTTGGTTCTCTCTCTTATGGCGTTGATTCTCCAGAGCATTTTCAAGATTTTAAAATCCAGCCAGATGCAGTTAAATGCTACATGAGCGACACAGGGCTTCTTTTGACTCTTTCTGCCGGAAAGAATTACCTGAGCAGCGAATTATATAAATCATTTACCCTCGGCAAACTGGCCGTAAACAAAGGAATGATGACTGAGAATCTGATTGCCCAGATTCTTCTTAGCCGCGGTTACCCACTGCGCTTTTTCGAAACAAGAATCACTGACCGGAACACTGGTAAAACCAGCAAGTATGAAGTGGATTTTTTGATACAGAAGAATGGTGAAACCACTCCGATTGAAGTTAAGAGTGGATATGCAGGTGCGCATTCTTCTCTGGATTATTTCAGAGAGAAATACAAATCTTCTGTCGCTCATCCTGTTGTACTCACCAAAGGCGATCTCAGAACTTCTGATGGATGTCTTTATCTGCCGCTGGCTATGGCAATCTTCCTGTGATCCTGTCTTCGGATACCCTTTGCAACAATAAAGCAGATGCCCTGTCTGGAATGATTTCGGCCCCAGACAGAACATCTGCTTTTGTTTTTATTTCACTGCACTGCGGATGGATGCGGCAATGCCATTGGCATCCAGCTGATACTTTTCAAGCAGTGCTTCAAAGTTTCCTGATTCTGCGAAGCAATCCTGCATGCCGACTCTGGTGATCAGTCTCGGTGTCGTCTTTGATGCGACATCAGCGACCAGTGATCCAAGTCCGTTGACAACATTGTGCTCTTCGCAGGTAACGATTACATCGTGGTTCTTCAGCACTTCTGCAATTCCTGCTTCATCTGCAGGCTTGAGGCAGCAGACATCAACAATCGTCGGCTCAATACCATCTGCCTTGAGCAGTTCAGCTGCCTTCATGGATGCCTGAACCATGAGTCCGGTTGCGAACACCGCAACTTTGGTGCCCTTCTTCAATACATGGATCTTGGTGACGTCTTCTATGTGCCCATCGGTATAGACATCGTCCACTTTGGAACGCATCCCTCTGATATAGCAGGGCTTGCCATTGCCGGCCACATAGTCGACAACTGCCTTCATCTCTGTTTCATCGCAGGGATTATAAACTGACATGTGCGGAATCGTACGCATGATGCCGAGGTCTTCAATTGCCTGATGGGAGACACCGTCTTCACCGACGGCAATACCGCCGTGGCTTCCGAAGATCTTCACATCCAGCTGCGGATATACCACACTGTTGCGGATCTGTTCCCAGCATCTGCCGGTCGCAAACATTGCGAAGGTGCTGCAGAATACAGTATAGCCGCTGGCCGCAAAACCTGCCGCGTGGGAAATCATATCCTGTTCGGCAATACCGAAATCGAAGAAACGCTCCGGTACTGCTTTCTTGGCCAGGCCGCTCTTGGTAGATCCGGCAAGGTCAGCGTCCATGACGACGATCTTCGGGTTCTCAACTGCAAGCTTTGCAATCTCTTCGCCGTACGCTTCTCTAGTTGCCTTAGCCATTGAGTTCTACCTGCGCTTTCTCAAGTTCATCCAGAGCGATCTGTTCTTTATCTGCCGGAATCGGCGCACCGTGCCACTCTGCTTTATTCTCCATGTAGGAAACACCCTTGCCCTTTACTGTATGGGCAATAATTGCAGTCGGTACATCCTTGACTGTCAGTGCTTCATCAAATGCTTTCTTCAGAGAATCAAAGTCATTGCCGTCAACGTCTTCAATGACGTGCCAGCCGAATGCCTTGAACTTCTCGCCGATCGGGTTAGGTCCGATGACATCTTCTGTCTTTCCATCAATCTGCAGTCCGTTGACATCAATGACAGCAGTGAGGTTATCAGAATGATAGTGATGGGCAGCCATGGCAGCTTCCCATACTTCTCCCTCTTCGCATTCTCCATCACCCAGCAGTGCATAGATGCGGTGATTGTTATGAGAAAGTTTATTGGCCATTGCCATGCCGTCTGCGGCCGCAAATCCCTGACCGAGAGATCCGGTGCTCATATCAACACCCGGTGTCTCATTCATATTCGGATGGCCCTGGAGTTTGGAATTGATCATCCGGAATGTCATCAGTTGTTCCTGCGGGATAATTCCCTTTTCTGCCAGTACTGCATACAGTGCAGGTGACGCATGTCCCTTGGATAACACAAACCTGTCACGGTCTTTTGATAATGCATTTTCCGGGGTAATATCCATGACGTTGAAGTAAATGTAGGTGAGAATATCAGCCGCCCCAAGTGATCCGCCTGGGTGTCCGGACTGTGCATGTGCACACTCCTTGATCACGTCAATGCGAACCCGGTTGGCAATCTGCTTCAGTTCCTGATTTGTTTTCATTCTGCCCTCCGTTAAAATCCTCAATTATTATACACGAAGGCATATAAAAGGCCAGTTTATGCGCACTTTCACAAGGTCAAAGCAAAAGATTGCCGTACTTCAATATGAAATTAATTCTAACGCGGCTGAAAGATCAAAAACCAGAGCAGAATTCCAATGACTACCAGAAGAATTGCGCAGATGACGGTCCACTTGTCATAGCGATAATTCTCGTGGAGACGGTCCTGAAGATCATTCTGTTTCTTATTGAATTCCTTTGTGCCCCTGCTGACCATTCTGTATCCCTCCCTTTTGTTTGATGGCATGTCCGCTGTTATCTCTGCTGAACGATTATGAATCACACTTCTACTACTGTTATATTAGGTCATCCACGCCGAATAAGATATGTCTCTTTCGTGGAATCCATGTATGAATTCGTGGAATCATATAAAAACCTGCGTTTTCTGCAGGCGTGATCAAGCATGTATTCTGCTGCGGAATCCCTCAATCTGTTTGAGCCACCATTCAGTGACCTTGCCTGCCGCAATCAATACCAGGGCCGTGCAGATCCCGATGGTACCGCCAAGCAGGAAGCCAAGAATCAGAAACAGTCCGTCTGTTCCCCATCTCAGCAAATGATAGCTCTCTGTATGAAACAGCGTACCAAGGGAGAAGATAAAGGAGTCATAACCGGAGTAGCCGATCCCGGAATTCTGAGTTATGGCAATTCCAAACGTGTAGATCAGAAATCCCATTACCATGAATACCACTCTCAGTAACATGGTGAGATTGCCGATGTGAAACAGTCCGACAAGATCAATTCCAATCGATACTGTAAAGATCGTTGCCAGGGTAATCAGGCTGACATTCTTCCGGTTCAGCACAAAGGCAATGGCAATCTCAACAATCGAAAGCAGTGCGTTGGCCTGACCCAGGGTAATGCTGATCGTCTGATGGATTCCATCTGAGAATACAGACATGGGATCCATGCCCAGATCTGCCGCATTGCAGAAGCCGATGCCCATGCCAAAGACAATACTTCCAACAATCATGATCAAAGCCCGCTTTGCATAGGTGTCTTTCTGCTTCATTGTCATTTCCTCGTTATGGTTGTTCAGCAGGCAATATCTTTGAACTCTGACGGTTCTGCCGGGAAGCTGATCATCTGATAGACGCCATCAGTCCAGGTGAATTTCATGATGCCGCCATTGGGCACAATGAACTTCTTCGGTGAAGTAAAGCCGCTGCGGTATACTTCTGTATCCACATTGAGCAGATGCTGCAGCACATTCAGGATATACAGACCATGCGATACCACCAGGATCACATCGCCGTCTTTGCATTCGGATTCAATGTCATTGAAGGTAGCGTCAATGCGTTCATTGATCATCGGGGTATTCTCACCGCCGACTTCATTGAAGGAATCATCCTGTTTGCGCTGCCTGATTTCATCAATGATGTCTGCAGAACGTTCGCCATCCAGTTTTCCAAAGTCAAACTCTTTGAGTCCCTTGATTTCATGCAGGGGGATGTCATGTGCCTTCAGGATCAGCTTTGCAGTATCCATAGCCCGCTCACTGGTAGAGCTGTATGCTCTGGTAAACGGCACATCCTTCAGTGCAAGCGAAGCAGCTTCGCCGTCTTTGATTCCCTTTTCCGTTAATGGAGAGTCACAGGATCCCTGGATTCTTCCCATCACGTTGAACATGGTCTCGCCGTGGCGGACCATATAAAATGTCAGTTTCTTCATAACAATCTCAGTGCATCATTGAGGCTGTAGATCACCTTGCATGGTGCATCTTTCACTTTCTTCTTCCGGTCAATCAGCACGGCATTCATGCCGGCTGCCTGTGCGCCTTCCACATCCGAGGAAATGGAGTCGCCGATCATCAGGGCATTCCCGTTTGAACAGCCGCTGACTTCCAGTGCTTTTTCAAACAGTTCTTTATGCGGTTTATAGGCTTTGACCATATCACCGGAAATGATGCCGTTGACATGCAGTCCATTGCGCTTCAGACAGATGCGGACATACTTCGCACTGTTGTTGGTAATCAGGTATACGGGCTTTCCGCACTGTTCCAGAAATGGTTTCACATCGCTGAATACCGGTGCATACATCCAGAAGTTGCGGTTCAGCTGAACCAGTTCTTCCAGATTCTCACGCAGGCCGAATTCCTGCTCTGCCATCTTCAGTAACATGCCGGTTATTTCTTCTTCGCTGATGAAGGATGCGCCGTAGCTGTTCTGTTCCAGCACTCTGAGGTTGCGGAACCACCATTCAAAGATAGACGGAATATCCTTTGCCGAGCTGTTCTCTACGACCCGGTCTGCCATCTCCATGATGTCCGGTCCACCTTCCTGTGTTACGGTGCCGGTATAGTCCAGAAATACTGCGTCTGTCATTCGTCTATTTCTCCTTTATCGCCAAGGGGCATTATACCATAGCAGGCATTTCACTTCCGGCAGGTAAGCGCATACATGCAAAGAAAAAAAGAAGCCGGGCAGAATGAAGTGGTCCCAAAGTCAAGGACAGATTCCTGACAGTAGAGAGGCAGTAGAGTAAAACAGATGAC
>JAKVJO010000021.1 GCA_022486935.1 Solobacterium sp.
CTTCGCCAGAGCAAGGTGCATCGCAGAGCACTGCATCAAAGAACTGTGGAAACAGAACTGCAATATCCCTTGGATCAGCATTCAGTACAGCCGTATTGGCAGTGCCGCACTGTTCCAGATTCTCTTTCAGGATGGCGGAACGTTTCGGATTGATTTCATTGGCGACCAGCAATCCTTCACTGCCAAGATACTCGGCAATCTGCGTGGATTTGGAACCAGGAGCTGCACACAGATCCAGCACCTGCATCCCCGGTTTGATCTCCATCAGGCTTACGGCTGAAGATGCACTGGGTTCCTGTACATAGAAAAGCCCTGCTGCATAGGGAATGCTGTTCTTCAGGATATAGTCATCCGGAAGAATATAGCTGTTTCTGGCAAACGGTGTCGGCACCAGTTCAAATGGCAGCAGCTGCTGCAATTGAACTGAGCTTATCTTCAGCAGATTGACCCGCATGCCGCGCTTTGGGCTTTCCTGCATTGCCTGAAGATAAGATTGATAATCATCCTGAAGCAGATCCTGCATGCGGCTGAGAAATTCCGGCTTCATTTAAGGATCTTTCTGACAGTATACATGTCCTGTTCCAGCTGCATGATCAGGTTGTCGCGGTTATGGAAGTTCATCTCCGGCCGCAGGAACTGGATAAACTGCAGGCTGACGCGGTCACCGTAGATATCCTGATGGAAGTTCAGAATGAACGCTTCCAGTGACAGCTTCTTTGTATAGTTCAGCGTCGGGTTATGGCCGAAGTTGACCATTGCCTGATAGCGTACGCCATGGATCAGTACGTAGCAGGCATAAACGCCGGGCAATGGCAGGATGTACTCCGAAGATACGGAAATATTGGCGGTCGGAAAGCCAAGGCCTGTACCAATATGATTGCCTGAAGTGAGAGTGCCTTCCAGTTCATAGGGAGATCCAAGGAGTCTTCCAGCTTCTGAAACATGGCCTTCGGTAATGAGATTGCTGATACGGGTGGAAGAGATCTTGCCCTTTTCATCTTCAACGGCCGGAATGACTGCGACTTCAAACTGATGCTCTGCAGCCAGTGTTTCAGGATTGCCTTCTCCGCGGATGCCATAATGGAAATCAAAGCCGCAGACGAGTGCTTTCAGATTGCAGCTGCCCAGAACTTTCGTGCAGAAATCATGCGGGCTCAGCTGTGACATCTCCTCTGAGAATTCCAGGATGAAGATGTTCTTGATACCAAGGCTCACTGATTTATTGATCCGCTGGCGCATGGTGCTGAGATGCTTGACGTTGGTCTCATGGCGGATGGTGACCCAGGGATCCGGGTCAAACGTAATCAGTGCAGATTCACAGTGATACTGAGCAGCCAGTTCATTGGTCTTCTTGATCAATGCCTGATGTCCCAGATGCAGACCGTCAAAATAGCCGATGCAGGCAGCAACCGGTACTTTCATCTGATAAGGATGTTCCAGGTTGATCCGGATGATTCTCATATCAGCCAAGTCCCCTTTCACAGTGAAAAATATCATCTTTGACACGCTGATAAACGGCCAAGATCCTGTCTCTGTCCATCAGCATGACTTCATCTTGTTCAATCTCCAGTCTGACATTGCGGCCATGGATGACTGCATCTTTATCGTCAGCTTCTATCTGCGGATACTTCGGATCAATCACTGCCCTGATATCAGTCTTTTCCATCTCCACAGACAGCTCATCCAGATTGCAGGCATCTTTCAGTGAGATCCCTTCAATACCGGTTCTGACAAGCGAGGTCATTGTGGCATATTCATCCAGTTTTGCACCGAGATCTTCAATCAGGGTGCGGATATAAGTACCGGAAGAAACATTGGCATCCAGCAGATACTGATGATCTGCTGTCTCTGTAATCGTCATCTCTTCGATATGGACCGGGCGGGGCTGACGTTCTACTTCTTTGCCTTCCCTTGCCAGTTCATACAGTTTCTTTCCGTTGACTTTCAGTGCGGAGTACATCGGCGGTACCTGCATCGTATCGCCCATAAACAGATCAGCAGAATGCTGAATCTCTTCCAGGGAATGAACCTTCGGTTCTTTTGTGTCTGTCACCTTTCCCCAGATATCACCGGTATCGGTCTTTGAGCCAAAGGAAAAACCGGCATGATACTGCTTATGATTGGATACACAATAAGGAAGGTATTTGGTATAACGTCCCATCAGGATAATCAGCAGCCCGGATGCGTTTGGATCCAGGGTGCCGGTATGTCCGATCCGGCGTTCATGGAATATCATGCGGCATCGAGCAACCGCGTCAAATGACGTGATTCCGGCCGGTTTGTTCAGTAAGATGACTGCGTCCATATATTTTTAACACGGAAATTATAACAACCAAATGCTATAATGGCAAAGTTCATCAATTGAGGATAAGCACTGAATATGCCATTTAAACAGATTCTCGGAGCAATCCGCAGAGCAGATATTGATTTCAACCTGATTCAGGACAAAGACAGGGTATGTGTCGGGGTATCCGGCGGAAAAGACAGCCTGTTACTGCTGCAGGCACTGTCCGTTTACCGCCATATCAAAAAGCGTTACGATCACGCATCCTTTGAGGTAGTCGGCATCCATCTGGAAATGGGATTTTCCGGCGGAGACTTTGAGCCGATCCGTCAGTATGAACAGGCCCATCAGGTGGAGTATCATGATGAGCCGACCAGAATCTATGATATTCTGAGGCTCTATCCGGATCATCATGGCAATATCTCCTGTTCCCGCTGCAGTACGCTGAAGAAAGGCGCCATTGTCAAAACAGCACAGAAATACAATTGCAATAAGACGGCGTTTGCCCATCACGCAGATGATGCTGTTGAAACACTTCTGCTGAATATGATCTATGGCGGACGGATCGCAACCTTTGAACCGGCTATGCACCTGAGCAGGACTGAAATGGACTTCATCCGTCCGCTGGTATACTGCCGGGAAGAAGATATCCGCAATACTGCACTGAATGAACTGCAGCTGCCCATCGTCAAAAGCGGATGCCCGAATGATGGCTATACCAAGCGCCAGGGTATGAAGGAACTGCTGAACGATATCTATATCAGATATCCCGAGGCAAAAGAGAACTTTTTGACTTCCCTGTCCAACCAGGAACAGCTGAAATTATGGGTCAAGGGCAAAGACTGGCAGAATGGTTATTGAAATATTTTTCAGAGAATTTGAAAGAAATTTGATTTATTTGCATTTTTGGGTTGACATGACTGCTTTGACGTCTTAAACTTCAAGCATAAAAACAAACAGGTAGAGGTAGCGACGCAGATGAGTAACATGCAGAGCCGACAGGCTGTGACGCATGCGAAAGGCAACCGTCGCCGAACGAGAGAATCCGGCAGGAGACTTATCGTGGGGATGCAGAGAACATCTGCACCACTCCTTCACATTCTGTGAAGAGGCGCTATTACGATATGGTGAGTACTTCAAACCGTATGTGATAGCATACGGTTTTGTTTTTATACAAACTTAGGGAGGAAACACTATATGAACAACATCCGCCGTATTTCTGTATCAGCAATTTCTGCAGTCATGTTACTGAGCGGCTGCTCCTCATCCACTGCTGCAAGCACTGCCGCAGCAACCACTGATTCATCTGCTTCAACCACCACCTTCAAGGTTGGCATGGAATGCAACTACGCACCATTCAACTGGACCACAGTCACCGCCGGCGACACCACCCAGAAGATTTCTGAAGTTGACTACTGCGATGGCTATGATGTCGTCATGGCAGAAAAGATCGCTGATTCCATCGGTGCTGATGTCGAAATTGTCAAGACTGACTGGGACAACCTGATCCCTGCCCTGCAGAACGGCGAGATCGATGCGATCATTGCCGGTATGACTGATACCACTGAACGTGAAACCTCAGTTGACTTCACCACTCCTTACTACACCAGCCAGGAAGTCGTCATCGTCAGAAAAGACGGTGATCTCACTGGTATCACAGATATCCAGGATCTCAGCGGCCGCAAGGTCATGGGACAGATGAACACCCTGTATGATGATGTCATTGACCAGATCGACGGTGTCATCCATGCAACTCCGCTTGAAAGCATGCCGGCAACAGTCAATTCCCTGCAGCAGGGAGAAGTTGATGCAGTTGTCTCCGAGCTTCCGGTTGCCGAAGGCATTGTCGCAGCCAACCCGGATCTGACCTATGTCACCTTCGAAGACGGCCATGGATTTGAAGCTGATTCTTCCGTATCCATCGCCATTGCCAAGGGCAACACAGATCTTCTGAACAAGGTACAGACTGCACTTGATTCCATCACGGAAGACGAGCGCCAGCAGATCATGGCAGACGCTGTTACCCGTCAGCCTGCTACCAACGACTGAACCGCATATCATGAATACCCGCATCAATTGATGCGGGCTTTCTTCAAAGGAGGAATTAACTGATATGGATGTTTCGTTTTTCCAGACAGTATGGAAAATCATTACCACCTACTGGCCAAGTCTTCTGCTTGGTGTCAGGACAACGCTGATCGTTGCCATCTTCGGTACAGCAGTCGGCTTTCTGATTGGCCTTTTGATTGGCGGCTTCCGGGCAGTCCGGCTGGATTACACCGCATCAAAGATTTCAAGATTCTTCAAGAAACTGTTTGATGTGATTACATCCATCTATATCGGTATCTTCCGTGGAACTCCAATGATGGTACAGGCAGTCTTCATCTACTATGCCCTGCTTTCCGTCATTCACTGGGACAAGATGACTGCAGCCCTGTTTGTCATCTCCGTCAATACCGGTGCCTATATGTCAGAGATTATCCGTTCCGGCATCCAGTCTGTTGATCCAGGACAGACCGAAGCCGCAAGATCACTGGGCATGTCGAATTCCCAGTCCATGATGAACGTGGTACTGCCCCAGGCAATCCGCAATGCCTTCCCTGCCATCGGCAATGAATTGATCGTCAATATCAAGGACTCCTCCGTATTGATGATCATCTCCATTACAGAACTGATGTTCCAGGCTAAATCCATTGCCGGCACCAACTACAAATTCACTGAGACCTACTTTGTAGAAGCGTGCATCTACCTGATCCTGACGACAATCGCTTCGTTGATCCTGAATGCTGTGGAGCGTCATATGAACCAGACCAAGACGAGTATCCCGCAGTCTGATACCGATCCGAAGAACATGAAGAATGCAGAAGGAAGGGCCGAGGCATGACACAGACAAAACCAATTGTTGAAATCAAGGATATCCATAAAAGCTTCGGTGCCCTGGAAGTACTCAAAGGCGTAGACTTCTATGTCAATGAAGGACAGGTAGTCACCCTGATCGGAAAATCCGGATCTGGCAAGTCTACCCTGCTCCGCTGCATCAACCTGCTTGAAAAGCCAGACAGCGGAACCATCACGGTATTCGGGGAAGATATCCTGCACACCAAGGACGTCAATGCATACCGTGCCAAAGTCGGTATGTGCTTCCAGCAGTTCAATCTGTTTGCCAATATGAATGTCCTGCAAAATTGCATGGTTCCCCAGGAACGTGTCCTGCATAAATCCAAGGCTGAAGCTGAAGAAAAAGCCATGCACTATCTGAAGAAGGTCGGCATGGAATCCTTTGCAAAAGCTTCCAGCAAGACAATCTCCGGCGGCCAGAAACAGCGTGTTGCCATTGCCCGTGCATTATGCATGGATCCGAAACTGATGCTGTTTGATGAACCGACTTCTGCACTGGATCCGGAAATGGTCGGTGAAGTACTGAATGTCATGAAGCAGCTGGCAGATGAAGGACTGACAATGATCGTCGTCACCCATGAGATGAACTTTGCCAAGGAAGTATCCGATCACGTTGTCTTCATGGATAATGGAAGAATTGAGGAACAGGGAAGTCCTGAAGCGTTCTTCAATCATCCGACCTCTGAACGTACCAGGGAATTCCTGGCCAGATCGATTCACTGATTCTAGAGCACTGATCATAACGGTCAGTGCTTTTTTGTTATAATGATCGCATGCTGAAACGCGCTTATATTGAAATCACGAATGTCTGCAATCTGTCCTGTGCATTCTGCCATCAAAATTCCCGCACCCCTGCTTTTATGAGCTCGGAACAGTTCAAATCCATCTTGGATCAGGTGAAGCAGGTCACTTCCTATCTGTACCTGCATGTTCAGGGAGAGCCCCTGCTGCATCCGGACTTTGAAGAGATCCTTTCCATCTGTGATGATGCAAAGGTTCATGTACAGTTGGTAACCAACGGCACCCTGCTCAACAGATACCAAAACCTGCTGAACCATCCATGTCTCAGAAAAATATCCATCTCCCTGCAGTCTGTGGAGTATCAGCAGATTGATTCCGTCAGTGTGTATATGGATCCGATCATTGAACTGGCTGAATCTGCGTCAGAGAAAAACAGTTGCTTTGTGGAACTGAGATTCTGGCGCAATGATCAGCTTGCGCTGACCAAAACTGCCGAGTGCCTGAGCATCCTGCATCACCGCTATGTATTTACGAAAACCGGCCGCGGCAAGAATGACCGTATCCTGCCAAACGTCTATGTTGATTTCGACAATATGTTTGAATGGCCAAACGATTCTCCAAAGACACAAAAGACCAGCCTCGTTCATGGACGCTGCCATGGCGGAACTGATCAGATTGCAATCCTGGTGGATGGTACAGTCGTGCCCTGCTGCCTCGATGCAGAGGGGAAGATCAATCTGGGCAATCTCAATGAAACACCGCTTGCCAAGATTTTGCAGTCACATAGATATCAGGAACTGTGTGATGGATTCAGACACGGGATGGTTGTTGAACCGTTCTGTCAGTCCTGCACATTCCGCAGAAGGTTTGACTGAAGGCTCAGAGTTTTGAATCATCAACCGCACTGATCCGTGCTTCCAGTGATTTGACAATTGACTCAATGGTGCCGTCTTCAAACGGCACTTTCAAGTTGGCCTCTTTAACCAGCTGGGTAAATGATCTGGTTCCGCCCTTCTTCAGAAGATTGACATAATCATTCCAGTACTGCGGATCATGATCATACATGCGGATGGCAAACTGCTGTGCGCATACCTGGGCAAGGGTGTAATCAATGTAGTAGAACGGGCTCTGGAAGATATGGCCCTGCTGATACCACCAGCAGCCTTCTTCCAGGATCTCACAGCCATCATAATGCTTATCCGGCTGATACTGTTTTTCAAGTCTTCTCCAGCATGCCTTGCGTTCCGCCGGTGTCCAGTCAGGATTTTCATAGACTTCCTGCTGGAAATGATCGACGAGACAGCCATACGGCAGAAATGTCAGTGTACCGCAGAGATGGGTATAGCGGTAGCGGTCAGCCTGCTTGCCGAAGAAGAGATTCATCCATGGTTCGGCAAAGAACTCCATGGACATGGAATCAATTTCACAGGACTCCATGGTCGGCATTGCAACATCCGGTACGGCGATCTCTTTTGCCAGATAATACTGGAAGGAATGTCCTGCCTCATGGGTCAGCACATCAACATCTGCCGAAGTACCGTTGAAGTTGCTGAAGATAAACGGCACTTTGTAGTCTTCAATCTGAGTCATGTAGCCCATAATTTCCTTATGCGGACGGCTGACAAGATCCCAGAGATGATTCTCTACCATGGTATCAATGAAGTCTCCGGTTTCCGGGCTCATCTCGTGATACATCTTGACCGCGTCATTGACCAGATCATCTGCAGTTCCCACCGGCATTGCATTGCCATCCTTGAACTGAATCGGCAGGTCGTAGTAAGAAAGATGATCCAGACCGAGACGCTTTCTCTGACGCTCATAGATGATGGATGTTTCCGGTGTGACATAGTCCAGGATCTGTTTGCGGTATGATGCGATCATATCGGCATTGTAGTCCAGACGGTTCATCCGGTAATAGGACAGTTCGACAAAGTTATGGTATCCAAGTGTCTTGGCAATTCTGTCACGCACATGGACCATCCGGTCATAGATATCATCAAACTCAGCAGAATGATCACTGAAGAACTTCATCTTGGCATCATATGCCTTGCGTCTCACCTCGGGATCGATATCCTCTGTATACTTTGCAATCCCGGCAAGATTCAGTACCTTGCCGTCAAACTCGATGGCTGCAGATGCTTTCAGAGCACCGTACTCCGTCGCCAGTTTATTCTCTTCCACCAGCATCGGCACAATTGCTTCACTGAATGCCTTTCTGGAGCATTCTCCCAGCTGGAAGAATGTTTCCGGAATC
Organism: Solobacterium sp.; assembly: GCA_022486935.1. Taxonomy (GTDB): domain Bacteria; phylum Bacillota_I; class Bacilli_A; order Erysipelotrichales; family Erysipelotrichaceae; genus Bulleidia. Next base: position 8,178 of record JAKVJO010000021.1, read on the forward strand.
TCTTTCAGAAGATCGCTGCGGAACGGTGCGTCCAGGCAGATTGAAATAAACTGGTTCTCATATACCTGCCAGGCAGGTAGTGCCTCATCCCAGTATTCTTTTTCTGCTGCATAGAATGGATCAATGGTATTGATCGTATGTCTGATCTCTACCAGCACTGTCATGGTCTGCAGATGAGATCTGCGCACATTGATCTTCCTGAAAATCTCCAGGAATGAATCCGCATCTCTGCACTGCTTCAGCTGCTGCAGATCTGCTTTCATATCTGCAGTCATTGCGGCCATATCCGGCCGTTCATACTTCATATCTTCGAATTTTGTCATTGATGTTCCCTCCGCCACGGTATCTATGGTACCACGTTCACAGCACCATAAAGAACATCCCGTCACATACATTCAGACTTGCCAGCGGAATATTCATACTGCACCGCTGCATGGATTCCTGTTCATAGATACAGGTCTCATGATCCAGTGTTTCTACCTGTGACAGTGATTCCAGCATGTTCTGCACGTTTAAGAGAAGATGCTCAAAGGTATCCTGTGAGGAACAGGACACTTCAACGATCTGCTGGCTCGATACAAGATACAGATGAATGTGTATCATACGCCGGTCCCCTGATAAGCCAGTTGCAGGATCTGGCTTCTTCCGGTGCGGTAGTAGACCGCCTGATTCTCTTTCAGTTCTGTTTTTGAACGGATTGTAAAACGGTACTGATCATGAAATCCGGCACCAAGATACAGGATGTCACGGTACTTTCTGCTCTTGAGCTGCAGCGACTGTTCATATTGTTCCAGACTGACCAGAATGATATCTGTACTTGATCCATTCTGATCCAGTTCTTCTTCCGTCGGATTAAACTGAATCTGCAGTTTCTGATCCTCAAATCGCCTCATGAGCAAGGACAGTTCTTCTTCATAGGTCGCAATCACAAGCAGTGCTTGATGCATCGGCACAGCAATCCATTCATAACTCAGGATATTGATTCCCAGCGCAATCCCCTGCCCGTCAAACTGCTGATAGCAGATTGTTTTGGGAAGATGCGGAAGCTCATAGACTTTGATTCTTCCAAAACGCTGAACCGTTCTGTTGACCAGCTGCTGCAGCTGCTGTTTTGAAGTCATGATCATTCGAAACTGCAGCAGATGATCATTCAGGATCATGCCCATTTCCGGCTTTGAAACGGTCTGTTTGACACTGCACTCAAACAAGGCAGAAAGATCCTGCAGATTTTCATTGCGCAGGGAGATCCGCTGCTGAAACAGTGCAAGCATCCGGTAAGGAACCAGTGAACAGATTCCGGTAAACAGGATGATGGATACCGACGTGCTGAGTGATGTTTCAATCAGACTGCTGAAGGAATCCAAAAGAAGGTCTGACTGTTCTTTCAATGCAGAATAATCATCAACGATGACATAGCAGTGATGAGCATTGTCGGCATTCTGGCTGGACAGATGATTCAGCATATTTCTTATACGCTCTTCATCAGATGCAGAAAATACTGAGATGACCTGCGGACATTCAGCGATCCAGGAAAGTTCGGCATGCAGATCATCAATCAGATAAAGTTCATCATTCTGATCGGTATGGGATATCAGGGTATAGAGCAGTGTATTCAAAAAACAGATTTTTTCCTGACGGTCCATGGAGCAGACTAATAGATTAACATTCGGCTCAAGCATCAATGGCGTCTGAAGGTGGTTCCAGTAATCATCCAGTTTCCCAAGCGGCATTCCGTCGACTGACTGATATGCACACCAGTTTTGCGGCTGCAGTTCTTCCAGCCAGAGCAGTTCAGGTTTCAGGTTTTTGCAATCGGACAGATCCATAATCTGACGGATTACTTCCGAGCACTCTGTCGGTCCGCTTTCATCCTTCGAATGATACCAGGCAATTTCCCCTGCCGCATTGACAAGCCCGGTATCTGAGCGATACTGCCTGATCGTTTGATTGGCATAGCCGCTCTTTCCTTTCTGCAGTATCCCGTCGCAGAGAAAACAGAACTTTCCTGGCTGCTGGATCAATGCCGCATCCATCCGGTGCAGCATCTCCATGGAATCCTGTTTCTCCTGTACTTTCAGGCAGATCTTGAAGCGGCTGTTGGACCAGATCTGATCGTTGACGACACCGCTTGGCTTCTGGGTCGCCAGCAGTAAATGGATTCCCAATGACCTTCCGACTCTCGCCAGACTGATCAGATCATTCAGAAATTCTGGATATGACTTTTTCAGTTCTGCAAACTCATCTACGACAATCAAGAGATGCGACAGGTAATCAAGTCCATATTCCTGCTTCCAGCTGTTCTGATAATCATCAATGGACATGATCTGTGCAGATGACTGCTGATTCATTTGCCTGAACAGTTCTTCTCTTCTGCGGCATTCGTTGGAGAACGATACCAGTGTCCTGGCCATCGTATCCTGCTGCAGATTGGTAATGATCCCGGCGACGTGCGGCAGGATATACGTATCATTCGCAAACACATGCGAAGAACCGCCGCCCTTGAAATCAATCATGACAAACTGTACTTCCCGGGGAGAATAGTTGACTGCAAGGCTCAGCAGAATGGTAATCAGCAGCACAGATTTTCCCTGCCCGGTAGCCCCTGCCACAATGCCATGGGGACCGTTTCCCCGTTCATGGAAATCAAGGGTGATCAGTTCTCCCTCTTCTGAGATACCCATATTGGCAATCATGCCATTTCTAGCCAGATGGTTTCTCCAGTTGGATTCAATTGAAAGATCTGCCGCCTGTTCTGCCTGATAGAGATCAAGAAAGCCTGGCTGCAGATTGACTGGCTTTGACTGCACCGTACTGATACGGCAGCCATTCAGAAACTGGACAAATGAATGAAGCGGATAAACAGGATGATGCAGCGGTGTAAAGGATTGAATCATCTGTGCTGTTTCAAATGTGGACTGCGGTCCGACTGTCACGATACAGTCCTGATCATTGTGCAGCGCAGATGGAGCACTGCATAAGATGCAGTGAATACTCTCAGGCCAGTCGGACGACTGATAGATGTCTGGATTCTGTACAAACAGGAGATACAGAATCGAAGGATCAGGCTGAAGTTTGGCCGCCAGTATCGCCGCATCATGACGGGTAACTGCGATCATCCTTCCCAGGTCATGAGTCAGTTTGAGATGCGGGATCAGCCGGACATCGTAGTGCTGTTCAAGCCACTGTTCTTCTGCCAGGATGATCAGTCTCAGACTGTCAGGCGCATGTGTAAACAGCAGCTGTTCCATCATTTGCAACAAATAACTGGAATCAGCTGATTCATCAACCAGATAGATATGCCGGTAGCTGCGCAATGAAATCAACAGCGGCAGATCATGAACCAGACCTGCCTGTTCTTTGAGCGATGCGATCATTGGATTCAGCGGATCCTCCTGAGGAAGTTCTGTTTTAAATGTCAGCTGGATTGGGTAGATGCAGTCAGCTGTACCGATCTGTACCATGCCAAAATCAGACTGATTGCGGTTCTTCAGGATCCAATTTGAAAGATCTTCCAGAGAGACAGGCTGAAAACAATCTGCCAGCTGGCTGCGGTACTGATTGATGGAAGATTCAATTTTATTCCGGATCTCCTGCAGGTACAGTGCATACTCCCTGATCCGTTTTTTGCGCTGATGTTTCAGGTGCAGCTTTTCATAGAGCCTGGCTACCGGCATCCAGAACAGTGTACTGATCAACAGCACACACGGTAACAGGATCATCGGCATCAGTTCCAAGAGATCCCGGCCATTCAGATAGCCGTTATAGACAGCAACACTGCCGCTGACGGCTGAGGCAAGGCTCATGGTCAGTGCCGGTCCCATCGAAAGAATCAAGGGACGCTGCGACATGGTATCGATGTGCATTGGTTCTTTCAGGATGCAGGAAAACGAATCATGCAGTGTGACTGTACGGAATGACCGTTTGATCTGATGAACCTGCGGCTGCTTCAGCGGAGCCTCTTCAAAATGATCCATGTGAGAAAGATGCACCTGAATGGAAGGACCGGAATTGACCCGGATCAGATCCGGCCCAAACATCACCTGCAGACTCAGCATCTGCAAGACGCTTCCAACTGTTACCGGACTGTCTTCCCTGATCGGATGATGATCAATCGAAGCGATCCCGCTGTTTATTGAATCAGTGATCATACCGTCTTTCAGGTTGATCTGGATCTGTGATGGAAGCAGCCTTGGATCATTGATCTGGATATCATCTTCTGCAGCACTGCCGGCAGTCAGGATGTTCCGCTCTGTGTGATACGTCTGAAACTGCGTATAGCCTGGATCAAAGGCACTGATGGTAATGACTGCCTCCTGGTCCTGCTGATTTTTGACTTTCAGCATGGCGCCGTCTTTCACTTCTTCTTTCCGTACCCAGCTGAGTTCATGCGCAAGACGCAGCACTGTATGATCCTGGATCCGGATCAATTCACAGGAATGATCCAGAACATTGATACAGCTATGATCATGGTGGATAGCAACCGTATCTGAATGCAGTCCCATCACAATATTGACAATCATGACAGTGCCTGCTGACGCACCAGATAGCTGCAGGAGATCGTGTATTTGCCATCTCCGGTTGAGATTTTGATAATCGTACTTCCTTCTTTCCTGCCGGTGATATTGCCCTGTCCATCTACAGACGCGATCAAAGGATCATTGGAAGAATAGACCAGCTGGGAACTGCTGTAACCGCTGGGCAGTGCCGTGACACTGATGGACTTTGTTTCATTGAGAGAACCGATCATGCTGTAGTCTTTCAGTTTGATCCGTTGGGAATCCGGGAGTGCAGTTGTTTTGATTGCCTTATCACGTTCATTCCTGGTACAGTGATCGACAAACCGGAAGTTTTCCATATGATGTTTCAGCCCCGGAATCAGTGTCCCATTGGATTCATTCAATACATTCAGTGTTCTTGAAAATCCCAGCTTCGATGCAAGTGTTCCGGAAGAATTCAGTTTCAGGTTCATGACCCACCAGGCATTCATATCCCCGCAAATCAGCACATCCGGATTCCCCTGTGACTGGTCTGATAACAGATCAGTCGGAAGATCTGAGGCAATCGATGTATGGTTTCCCTCTGAGTCATAGAGATGTACGGTAGAACTGACTTTTGCCTTTGCGCCTGCTTCAACTCCGACATCAGCCAGTTTCAGCTGTTCCATGTTCAGTCCGAAGTAGATGCCGCCCAGTACACTGGCAGTCGCTTTCAATACTGCTTCAGAATGATCTTCGTGTTCGTTGATAACACGGATCGCGCCATTGCGGATTTCCATGCCTTCAGAATGAGTCTGTGACAGGGACAGTTCTGCCCTGCCATCTGCAGAAAGATGCAGTTCCATCCTTGCCATCAGATTCATCAAAGGCACATTTGGGACCGGTATCCTGACAGTGCAAAGCGGTACCGTCAGTTCTGCGGTATCCCGATCCGGTTTGAATGCGTTTCTCACACTGGAAAGAAAGGAAGATGGATCAACATCCTTCAGATTGGCATAGGCATTCTGCGACGCACTGCGTTTGGCGCCCAGTGACTCTGATGTTTTGAAGTCAATCCGGAAGTATCCGTCCGTGACAGTGCCATGATCCATCTTCCAGCGGAACGTCGGCCGTACCTGATTCAGGTTGACCTCTGCATAGACATCGATTCCATAAGGAACTGTCTTGGTGACAGATGCCTTGATGCCGCTGGAGGTGATACTGTAGGAGACTTTATATCCATTGACTTCTTTGAAACCGGATTTCTGATGGATGGACATCAGATCCGGTCCGGTATGCACCGCATTGAATGATCCTTCCTGGATCAGTTCTGAATCAAGATCATCAATGATCTCTGCCTGACTGAAATCGACGTCAAAGGATTCTTCTGCATGCATGGATTCAATCAGCTGGTCGGCTTCTGCAATCCTGAGAATTGTTTTCTGTGTTCCTTCTTCACTCTCTTCGATTGGCCCGATCTGATAGATCTGCTCATATCCGGAATCATCAGGAATTCTGATCACATCGCCTTCCCTGATCTGACTATCTCCTGCAAAGACGGCAGTGCCGCTTTCAGGATCAAAGGATTCAGGATGTTCCAGGATTTCTTCAATTTCCTGGTTCCATTCAATCTCTGAGACCGGTTCTTCGATTTCAACACTGTTCAGATATTCAACGACCTGGTCCAGCAGCACCAGTGCTTCATACTGATCCATGACCTCTTTTGGATGAAAGCAGCGCTTCTCATCGGTCTTCATAAGCCCTGAAGATACTGCAGCCTGAATCTCTTTTCTGAATTCACTGCTGGAAGTATCACGGATGGTATTCTGGTCGGACTGGTTCATCGTTCTGCCGCTGAGATTCATCAGCGTATAGGCAGTCCACTCCCTGGTCAGGACTGCTTCCTCGTCAAACGCATGAGCCGGATCCAGTATCTGGTATTCAACTGCTGCCTGTACTGCTTCATAGACAGAAGAAGATGCCGGAATGTTCAGATAATACGGTGCCTGCTGTACGTATCCTGTTATTCCGGCATGTTCATTCAGTGCAGTGATCCAGGTGCCCAGTGTCATTCCGCTGACCTGCTTCTTCTGACAGCCGGAAAGATTCAGCATCAGGATCATTGCCAATACAAACTGCAGATACCGCTTAAGCGCGGATCCCCGAAGCATTGGAGTTGATTGATGTCTCCAGGGAGTCGTAACTCTGTACGGTCAGATCGAGAAATCTTGCATAGGAATCAATCGTTTCTTTTTCCGTATCAAATCTTGACGCAAACTGGTTGAAGCGGCTGCGGATCGTTTCACCGGACTCGGAAATCCAGGATACATTGGTATCCGTCATTTCCTTCTTCATTTCCATCAGCTGTTCATACATCTGCTGGTTCAGCGTCCTGATCCTGCTGGCGCACTCACTGACTTCTGACAGTGAGATTTTCAATGTACTCATCTTGTTTCTCCTTTCTGTTCTTACTGGGCAAGACGGCCGGCCTGGCCTGCCAGATCATCCTGCATCTCGCGGTATGACCGGGCGGAGTTTCTGAGAAATTCGGAATACTGGCTGCACAGTACCGACAGTTCGCGGAAATCTGTTTCAAACTTGCGGATCTGGGTACTGAACGCCGTATTGTCCTTTCCCTGCCAGGCCGCTTTCATGGTGTCCACAGATTCAAACAGCTGTGCATAGGTGCGCTGATAATTCTGGTTGCTGTCTTCCATGCGGGCTGCGGATGCCTCCAGCTGCTCTGGCTCTACGTTGATCGTTCTCATGTTATTCGATCTCCTTTCTGCCTTTCTTATACGCATGCCGCAGTCAAACTCCCCGAAAAAAGTTATAAAAAAATGAACCTGCCGGTGATGACAGGTTCAATGGCTACTTCAGTCTTTGTGATCTTCAGAATCAGAACTGTGGATCTGCTGGATGATTTCGTCAATATGACGGCCGTTTTCAGCACTGCGGTCGATTTCGAACGTCAGTTCCGGAGTACGGCGGATATCCAGCTGCTGGCTCAGTGCGGAACGGACAAAGCCTCTTGCCCGGTTCAATGCACGTAAGCCTGCCTGGGCACGGTTTTCCTTGCCGAGGAAGGTAACATAGATGGTTGCATAGCTGTGATCATTCGATACTTTGACATCCGTAATGGTCACGAATCCAACATCCGGATCCTTCAGATCAAACTGGATGATATCGGAAACATCTTTACGGATGATTCCTTCCAGACGTTTTTCCTTGATACTGCTTGACATGACTCAGGCCTCCTGAGGAACTTCCTGTTCCTGATAGGCTTCGATGGTATCGCCGACTTTGATATCGTTATAGTTTTCAATCGTGATGCCGCATTCATAGCCGGTATTGACCTCTTTGGCATCATCCTTGAACCGCTTCAGAGATCCAAGCTTGCCGGTATAGACAACAATACCTTCACGGATCAGTCTGATACCGCAGTTGGCAACCAGCTTGCCGTCGGTGACCTTACAGCCGCCGATTGTACCGATCTTGGATACCTTATAAGTCTGGGTGACTTCAGCCTGGCCGATCACAACTTCCGTATAGACAGGTGCGAGCATGCCCTTCATGGCATTCTCCATCTCTTCGGTTACCTTGTAGATGATATCGTGCAGACGGATCTCAACACCAGCATCTTCTGCCTTCTTACGGATCGCTGCATCCGGACGGACATTGAATCCGATAATCATTGCCTTGGACGCATCTGCCAGCATGATATCTGATTCGGAAATGGCACCGGCCGTGCTGTGGATGACATTCAGCTTGACGCCTTTGACATCCAGTTTCTCCAGTGCAGATCTGACTGCTTCTGCAGAACCCTGGACATCTGCCTTGATGATGACCGGGATCTCCTGGATCTCACCTGCTTCAATCTGTTTGGACAGATCTTCAAGGGACATTGCAGAAGTATGACGGCGGTTCGCCTCAATCTTCTTGCGGCTGCGGCGGTCAGCGACTGCTCTGGCCTCACGCTCGTTGTCAAAGTCACGGAACAGATCGCCGGCTTCCGGTACATCGTTCAAACCAATGACTTCAACCGGGCTGCTCGGTCCGGCAGACTTCAGTTCCCTGCCATCTTCATCGGTCATTCTGCGGATCTTGCCGAAGCAGGAACCTACAACAACCGGATCGCCATGATGCAGAGTACCATTCTGGATCAGCAGGGTTGCGACAGGGCCTCTTCCCTTATCAAGTTTGGCTTCAATGACAGTACCCGTAGCAAGACGCTTCGGGTTGGCTTTGAGTTCTTTGACATCGGCGACCGTCAGGATGGTTTCAAGAAGTTCCTTGATACCGGTTCCCTTCTTTGCGGAAGTCTCCACAAAGATCGTATCACCGCCCCACTCCTCCGGCATGATGCCGAGTTCAGCGAGCTCATTCTTGACACGGTCCGGATTGGCACCCGGTTTGTCAATCTTGTTGATGGCAATGATCATCGGTACATCTGCTGCCTTGGCGTGGTCAATTGCTTCACGCGTCTGCGGCATGACACCGTCATCTGCTGCGACAACAATGACAGCCAGGTCAGTGACCTTGGCACCGCGGGCACGCATGGCAGTAAATGCCTCGTGGCCCGGGGTATCCAGGAATGTCACCTTGCGCTTGCCAACGGTAACCTGATAGGCACCGATTGCCTGCGTGATGCCACCGGCTTCACCGGCAGCTACCTTGGTCTTGCGGATCGCATCCAGCAGTGTCGTCTTGCCATGGTCAACGTGACCCATGACAGTGACGATCGGAGGACGCTCTTTCAAGAGCTTCGGATCATCAATCTCATCGTCATCGACAAGACTGTCTTCATCGTGTTCTTTGACTTTAGTTGGTTCAATATCATATTCAAGACAGACGGTTTCCACCATGGAATCATCCAGGGTGCTGTTGATCGTGACCATCTTACCGTCCATGAACAGTACTTTAATGATATCGCTGGAGTTTCTGCCGCACTTCTTGGCAAGTTCTCCTACGGAAATTCCTTCTGAATATGTAATCGCATGAATATCAGGAACCTTCTTGTTATTCACCGGAGTATAGCTGCGGTTGGTATTCTGAGCGTTCCGATTGTTATTCTTGCGTTTCTGCGGACGGCGCGCGCCGCCTGGTTTTCTCTTAACTGGCATTTTGAATTCCTCCTCTTTCTGTTGGCTGAGGAATGTAGAATACTTCCTCCTGCTGATCTTGTTTTGCCGGCCTCACACTCCTTTGGACTGATTGTCTGCTCAGTGAATGGCAGCTTCAATTTCCGCCCAGAACTCATCCGGGATCTTGGTTTCAAGTGCCCTGGCCAGCGCACCGGTCTTTTTGGCCTTTGCGACTGCTTCCAGGTCTTTCTTCAAATAAGCGCCGCGTCCGTTTGCTTTCCCGGTCGTATCAACTGCAAGCGTACCTTCCGGGGTGCGGACAATCCGGAGCAGATCCTTTTTGGGAAGCTGCTCACCGGTTGCGACGCATCTGCGAAGCGGAATCTTCTTAGCCATGCTTATTTGTTTTCCCCTTCGTCATCCTTGTAATAATCTTCATACTCATCGTAGTCGATGTCGTACTTGGATTCTTCTTCTTTCTGCTGCTGATTCTCGATCTCATTCAGTTCATCTTCAGTGTAGACCGGCTTGATGTCAGTCTTGACTTCCTTGCCCAGCTGAGACAGCAGGTTCTTGTTGGATACCTTGATATCATCATCATCGCCCTTACGCTTCTTGCGCTTAGGCTTTTCAATTGGTTTCGGATGTGCAGTGGTATTGGCAAGTTTCTCGAAGACAGAATGGTAATCGTTCTTGCTTGCCATTTCTTCCAGATTTGCCTTGACCTTCTTGGTCTTGCTTTCCGCATCAGCCTTTGCCTTGGCAGCGGCTTTCTCAGCAGCTTCCTTGAGGGCAGCAGCCTTTTCAGCAGCGGCCTTGGCAGCAGCGTCTGCCTTTGCCTTGAGTTCTTCAACAGATACTTCCGGTTCAGCAGGCTTTTCAGCTTCCGGCTTCTTCTCTTCTGCCTTCGGCTCCATTGCCATCTCATCACGGATCTTTTCAGACATCATTTCCTGCATTTCTTCAGGAATGGCTTCCGCTTCTTCCGGCTGTGCTTCCGCTGCAGCAGCAGGTGCTTCCGCAGCCTTCTTCTCAGCCAGTGCCCTGGCAGCTTCCAGACGCTTTTCTTCCGCAGCTCTTGCTTCGGCTTCCATGCGTTCAATTTCTTCACGCTCGTGCTTCTTGAGCAGTTCTGCCTTCTTGACTTCAGCTTCGGCGATGAGCTGATCATAATTCTTGCCCATCTCTTCGATTTCAGCCTTGGTCTTGATATCAATCTTACGGCCGGTCAGCTTGACAGCAAGTCTTGCGTTCTTGCCCTTCTTGCCGATTGCCAATGACAGCTGGTCTTCAGCAACAATCACCAGCAGGCTCTTTTCATCATCACCCGGAATGACTGCTTCGATCTCAGCCGGAGCCAGTGCATTCTTGACCAGTTCAGTGATGTCATCACTCCACTGGAAGATATCAATCTTCTCGCCATGCAGTTCTTCAATGATTTCCTGGACACGGGCGCCGCGCTGACCGATGCATGCACCGATCGGGTCGACTTCTTCATTGTGGCTGAGCACTGCCATCTTGGTGCGCTCACCTGCATCACGGGCAATTGCCTTGATCTCGACAACTCCCTGATAGATTTCCGGCACTTCTTTTTCAAACAGGCGCTTGACCAGCATCGGGTCAGCTCTTGATACCAGGACCTGGGATCCTTTGGTATCCTTGTTGACTTCCGTGATGATGACACGCAGACGCTGTCCTTCGGACAGACGCTCGCCCGGGATCTCCTGGGAACGCGGCATCATGGCAGTCGTCTTGCCGAGGTTGATCAATGTGAACTTGTCTTTGACACTTTCAACAATACCGATGACCATGTCATTCAGCTGATCAATATATTCGTTATAAACAGCAGACTTCTCTGCTTCGCGGATCTTCTGGCGCATGACATTGCGGGCCAGGGAAGCGGCTGCTCTTGACATGCCGTTGATCTCAACCTGACGGCGGACAACATCACCGACTTTGGCATCCGGCTGGTAAGTCTGGGCATTCTCCACTGACATTTCAAGTTCATCATCCTGAATGTCATCTTCTTCTACAACGTTATATTCCTGGAAGATATCGATGGTGCCTTTCTTCTCATTGATCGTCGCAATGACGTTGATGTCATTTTCGTTGGCGTCTTTCTTGTAGGCTTTGGCCATCGCTTCTTTCAGCGCATCCAGAATGACATCTTCCGGGATCCGGCGCTCTTCTTCGATATCAGATAGTGCCTTGATCATGTCCTTGTACTTCAGTTCCATACTCTTCTAATCTTCTCCTTTAAAATTTCACTGCGAGTCTGATAAACTCGACATTTTCTGCCTGAATCTCGACGGTTCTTGTTGCTTGCTTGTCGCGGTATTCCAGTGTGATGACCTGATTCTCAAATGACTTGACGGTACCGGTGAATTCAATCATCTTCTTGATTGGCTCGCTCAGTCTCAGATAGACATAGGGATGATCCAGATGGGAAAGCTCATTGATATCGCTGATCTCACGCTCTGCTCCGGGACTGCAGACCTCCAGGGTATACGCAGTCTTGACGGCGTCGGTTTCATCCAGCAGCTTTGAAATCCGATCGCTTACCTCAGCACAGGTATCCAGATCCATTGTTCCGTCCTCATGCATGATGGCAATCTGCAGTGTATGATCACTGCCATTGATCCATTTCAATTCTGCGAGTTTCACGCCGCATTCCGCTAAAAGCGGTTCAATCAAAGTTTTCAGCTGTCCGGTATTCTCCATAGCCCTCCAAACAAGAACGAAGGAGAGCTTTCGCTCTCCTGTTACAGACAAATAGTAGTATATTCATGGGCTTTATGCAAGCAAAATCAGCTGGGATCCTGTTCTTTCTGACCTTTTACCTCATAGATCAGCAGTCCCCTTGCCTTCAATGAACGCTGCGGCAGTTCAAACAGATAGCCGGTGAGCATAAAGACGAAGAAAGTCATTGCCGCATAGGTCGTATTGTAGAAGCTGCTGACAAAGCCGCAGACAATCGCATCGCCGACAACATCCAGCGATATGAATGCCCGCATCAGCTGTTCTGTCTGTTTGGAACGGATCAGCCGTTTGTGGCAGAACGGGCAGTCGATCTCATTACTGACGGAGAATGGATTGGTATACAGTTCTTTCTGGCAAGCTGGGCAGGTAATTTTCATATAGTTAGAACAGACTCATCTGATTCTTGTCCTGCAGACCGGCAAGACAGCCAAGTTTATCCAGCTGCTGGACAGCAGTCTTGGACAGCTGGGTGCGGTTGACCACATCCTCTTTGGACAGAAATGCTCCTTTCTCACGTGCTTCTACCACTGATTTTGCAACATTTTCGCCCAGGCCGTCAATGACGGTGAACGGCGGGATAATAATATGATTGTCATCCGGATCTGCGGTGAATTCATTGGCCAGTGACTTGTAGAGGTCAACATTGCTGATACGGTACCCTCTTGCATACATCTCTTCACATACTTCCAGCGCATTCAGGAGTGCTTTTTCTTTGTTGGTCGGCGGATTCGGTCCGAGGCGGTTTGCCATTCTGCCCTGGATATCCTGCATGCGGGCCCGGACTGCTTCAATGCCCTTGCTCATGGTTTCAATCTCGTAGGCATCGCAGCGCAGCGTCAGAAACTGGATATAGAAGTTCCATGGCTGGTGTACCTTGTACCAGGCAATGCGAAGGGCCATCAATACATAGGCTACGGCATGTGCCTTCGGGAACATGTACTTGATCTTCTTGCAGGACTCGATATACCACTCCGGTACATCGTGTTCCTTCATCTTCTGTTCCTGTTCTTCAGTCAGTCCCTTACCATGACGGACATCTTCCATGATTTTGAATGCATCAATGGACTCCAGGTTCTTTTCCAGCAGGTAGGTCATGATATCATCACGGCATCCGATGACCTCTTCCAGCGGGTGTCCCTCTTCGACCAGCACCTGGGCATTGCCTGCCCAGACATCGGTACCATGAGACAGACCTGAAATAATGACCAGATCGCTGAACTTATGAGGTCTTGTTTCTTCAAGGACCCTTCTTGTGGTACGGGTGCCGAATTCCGGCAGTCCCAGTGCTCCGGTTTCCTGATGATAGACTCTCGGGTCAGCCTTCAGTGCATCATCGCAATAGAACAGGCTCAGCGTCTCGGGATCATTCATCGGGATTGTGGTCGGATCGACATCGCTGATCTTGGTCAGTAAGCGCATGGCCGTCGGGTCAACGTGTCCGAGAATATCAAACTTCAGTACGTTATCGTGAATATCATGGAAGTCGTAATGGGTCGTCAGCCACTCGGAGTTCGGGTCATTGGCCGGATACTGCACCGGTGTAAAGTCTTCTGCGTCATAACTGTCCGGGACGATGATAATGCCGCCCGGATGCTGACCGGTAGTACGCTTGACGTTCTGGCAGCCTTTGGCAAGATAATCCTTCATCGGCCGTCTCATATTGGTGATATTCATCTTCTCGCAATAGCCGGACACATAGCCATAGGCAGTCTTCTCTGCGACTGTACCGATGGTACCGGCACGGAATGCATGATCTGCACCGAATACTTCACGGGTAAAGGCATGGGCCTGCGCCTGGTATTCATTGGAGAAGTTCAAGTCGATATCAGGTACCTTGTCACCATGGAATCCCAGGAAGGTTTCAAACGGAATATTGTGGCCGTCGCCCTTCATCATGGTTCCGCACTTTGGGCATGGTTTATCCGGCAGGTCAAAGCCGGACTTCACTTCCGGATCATCAATCCACTCGGAGTAATGGCACTTCGGGCAGAGATAATGCGGCTGCAGCGGGTTGACTTCCGTAATGCCTGACATGGTGGCAGTAAAGGAAGATCCGACAGAACCACGGGAGCCGACGACATAGCCATCTTCGTGGGACTTTTTGACCAATAGATGCGAAATATAATAGTTGACGTAATAGCCGGCACCGATAATTGCTTTCAGTTCCCGGTCAAGTCTGGAAGAGACCTGTTCCGGAATCTTGCCTTCATACTCGTACATCTCTTTTTCGGTCTTGTGGCAGATATCTTCCAGTTTACGGTCTGATCCCTCAATGTGCGGCGGAAAGGTACCGGATGGCACCGGCTGGATATCATCCAGCATGCCGAACAGTTTCAGCGGGTTATCAATGACAATCTCATGTACCAGCTGCGGATCGTTCAGCCACTCGAATTCCTTCATCATCTCATCCGTCATCCGGATATGCTGATCAGGATTCCTGGTGCGCCAGCGCAGATTGTCATCACGGATATAAAGCGGATGCGTCACACCGCCGACACCCTGGGAAGTGATATAGACATCACGGAACTTCTTCTGTTCCGGTGTGCAGTAATGCGCATCACTGGTCGCAACAACCGGCTTGCCCAGTTTTCTTGCCATGGCAATCAGACGTTTCTGTACCGTCTTGATCCGTTCCATGTCCGGAACGTTGCCCATTGCCACATAAGTGGAGTAATTGCCCAGCGGCTGCAGTTCGATGTAGTCATACCACATCATATGCTGTTCAAGACGCTCATCATCCCCGTTGCAGGCAAGCTCAAACAGATCATTGTTATAGCAGGCCGAGCCAATCAGGAAGTTCTCCCTGACTTTATCAATGGAAGATCTCAGCATCCTTGGTTCAGCAGTGACTTCTGCCCCCTCTTTGCCGGAGGACTTGGACATGACTGCCAGTGTCTTGATGTTGGATTCCGTAATCAGTTTATAAAGGGACTTCAGTCCGTCATGGTTCTTGACCATGATCATGACATGGCTTCTTCTCGACTTCTTGTATACCTGATCATTCTGGATTTTGTCCTGCAGATCCAATATGGTCACTGCACCGAGTTCCCTGGCATCTTTCAAAAGGCACAGGAATACCCCGGCCAGTGCTTCCGCATCATAGTCTGCACGGTGAGCCACTTCTTCATCATAGGCAACATGATAATATCTGGAGATATTGCCCAGACGGTAAGCCCTTCGATCCGGCAGGATCGCCCGTGCCATGGTCAATGTATCGATAACGCAGTTGGTCAATGGTTCATGATTGATCCGCCGCAGTTCTTCATTCAAAAAGTGATAGTCAAAGGTCGCATTGTGGGCAACCAGTACATCACTGCCGATCCACTGCACCAGTTCATCTGCGGCATCCGCAAACGGCATGGCATCTTTGACCATGTCATTGGTGATATTGGTCTTGGCGGTGATATAGGAAGGAATTCCGTGCGGCGGCTTGATGAACATCTGCTTGCGGTCAATGACCGAGCCATTCTTCAGTTTGACTGCACCGAATTCAATAATGGAATCGTAATAGCAGGACAGGCCCGTAGTCTCCAGGTCAAATGATACATAGACCGTGTCTTCAATCGGCTTGTCGATGGCATTCCGGACGATGCACATGCGGTCTTCCGCCATGTTGGCCTCACAGCCGAGACCGACCTTGAACTGACGTTCCGGATCGCCCTTCTTCAGTTTTTTGGCCGTATTGAATGCTTTGACAAATGACTGACAGTCGGCGTGGTCTGTAATGCAGATACCGGGCTGACCGATATTCCAGGCATACTTGACGATGGCAGCCGGTTCACAGATACCATCCATTTCCGACATGTTGGTATGCATATGCATTTCAACACGTTTGACTTCTGCAGTATCTTTCGGCTGTGTGCTTTCCAGTTTCTCGACAACCTGGGCTTCCAGCACCAGATCTTTGGCATAGGTATCAAAAATGATGGATCCGTAGACTCTGATCCGGTCTCCTTCTGATACAGCATTCAGATCTTCCCGGCTGAAACTTCTTCCTTCAAACCGTTTGACGATAATCGCATCATCGCCGTCATAGACGGACAGTGACTGGATAATCTTGTTGTTGGTCTTCAGTTCAAAGTCTTCCTTGGCAAAGACAACGCCTTCAATCTGGACATTCTCAGCCGGATCACTGACATCTTTCAGGGAGATCTTCGGATAGTCTTCCTTCTTCATCCGGCCGTAGTATTTCTTCTTGCCATTGCCGTTTGCACCGCCATACTCCTGTTTCTGGGGAGCCGGCGTTTCACTGCTTGCAACATAGGCAACTTTTACCTTTTCCGATACCGGATTCTCTAGTTTCTGCAGTTCCGTCTGGATGGTGATTGTTCCAAGGCCGATCTGTGTCAGAAACCGCCTGATCTGGGGAATGACATTCTGGGCATGGTTCAATACGTGTTCTTCCGTGAACAGGTAAGTCAGTGTATCTGCCTGCTTTTCATAGCGGATTGCCCCGCCTTTCAAAAAGGAAACAGATGGATGGGCACGGTAAAAAGCATCCAGGTACTTGCCCAGTTCGGTCATTTCAATGCCGTGATCAGAAGCCGAGAGTACAACCGTATTATTGCAGCAGAAACGCTGATCCAGGCCCTGCTTCAGCTGATGATATGCATCAAACGGCAGCGGTGCCTGTACATGGATACTGATTTCTCCATGACAGTCATTGCGGAAGAACTTCACTGACTCGATTTCCGCATGATCAAAACAGGTTTCCTGCAGCAGTTTGGAATCTTCAAAGACATTTTTAATCGGAAGCCCCATTCTTCACCTCGTACGGCATATTTTAACATAAAGAAACTTTTGCAATAGACTTGACTTGCAGGATCCGGGTGCTTTCCGTCAATCCATCGGATGTGAACTATCATACATGATGAATTCACCCAGTATTCATATTCCTTTCATTTCGGCTTAATCTTGCCTTTTTACAATAGTTGCTGTAACAGGAGGTAAGCTCACATGAATACAATCGCACTGATCCCTGCATGGTGTCCGGATGAACATCTGATTCCCCTTGAAAAAGAACTCCAAAAACTTGGAATGAAAATCTGCCTCGTTGATGACGGCAGTCCTGCTCAATATGATGGTATTTTCAGAAACTCAGAAGCCTATGCCACGGTATTGCATCAGCGACCGCATCAGGGCAAAGGTGCAGCGCTCAAGTACGGCATGCGATTCATCCTGGACCAGGTAGGCATTGACTGCACTGTCGTGACACTGGACGCAGATGGCCAGCATACCGCAGAAGATGCCGCAAGATGTGCAGAAGACGCATCAGAACATCCACAGGCACTGGTGCTTGGCACCAGATACCTGAACAAGAAGACCGTACCGCTTCATAACCGGATGGGCAATGAACTGACGGCTGCACTGTTCTTTTTGTCCACCGGCAGTAATATCAAGGACACCCAGACCGGTCTTCGGGCGTTCAACGGACGGATGATGCCTTTCTTTATTTCCATTTCCGGCAAACGTTATGAATATGAAATGAATCAGCTTCTGGAATGCACAAAGAAAGAAATCCCATTCCGGGAAGTTGAAATTGATACGATCTATGGAACCTGTTCCCATCAGTCCCATTTCCATGTCCTGCGTGACAGTTTCCTGATCTATCAACAGTTATTTCATTTCGCAGCCAGTTCCTTTACTTCATTTCTGCTGGATTATGGACTGTTTGCCCTGTTTACGATGTTTCTGCCGGCCGTCAGTGCCAATATCCTGGCAAGGCTGTTCAGTGCCACCTTCAACTATGAAGTAAATAGAACCATGGTTTTCCATGATGAATCTTCCAGAAAGAATTCCCTGCTGAAATACGCAGTGCTGGCAGCCGGCATCCTGGTTGTGAATACATTGCTGCTGAACCTTCTGGTCAATGCCATGGGCGTCAATGAGTATGTGGCAAAACTGCTGGTTGAAGTCACCATGTTTGCCATCAGCTGGACAATCCAGAAATGCTTCGTTTTTCCGGTAAGCAGGCGCATCGCAGGATGAAGCGTAAACACCCGCGTCTGTTTCATCTGACAGATGTCCTGCTGATTCTGGCATTCATGATCTACGTGCTTCTGGATACTTTTGTGATTCCAAGAAGCTACACCAAAGTAACAGCAGATACAGAGGCTTCTGCAGCAGCTGAACCAACCGATGCCGCAGTCACTTCGAATTCCTATACAGATGAAAATATCTCAATCACGATTACAGAGACGACGGTAAATGATTCACAGGTCTATGTCGCAGATGTCACCCTTTCAGATATCAGCTATCTGAAGACTGCATTTGCCAGTAGCACCTATGGAAAGAACATTACCGATACCACTTCCAATATCGCTGAAAGTGTCAACGCGATCCTGGCCATCAATGGAGATTACTACGGTGCCAGAAATTCAGGTTATGTTGTAAGAAACGGAACTGTATACCGGACTGATTCTGCCGGCAGCGATCAGGAAGATCTTGTCATCAAGAGCGATGGAAGTTTTGAGATCATTACCGAAGGATCATTTAGTTCCTCTTCCCTGTCTGATTCCGATATCCTGCAGGTGCTCAGCTTTGGACCGGGATTGATCTCAAATGGCGAAATTACTGTCAGTAAAAACGAAGAAGTGGATCAGGCAAAGACCTCGAATCCAAGAACGGCCATTGCCGAGATCTCTCCCCTGCATTATCTTCTGGTCACGGCGGATGGAAGAACTTCCGCCAGTAAAGGGTTAACCCTTTACCAGTTTGCAGAATACCTGCAGACTCTTGGTGCAGTGACTGCCTATAACCTGGACGGCGGCGGATCTACCACCATGGTCTTCAATGGCACCGTCGTCAACCAGCCGACAACGAATGGTAAAACCATTCAGGAAAGGAGTGTCAGTGACATTGTATACATCGGATACTGAGAAAACCATCAACAAGAAACAAAGGTTCAGCCGCTATGCAGTATTCTACCTGCTGTTTTCTGCAGTGTGTCTGATCTTCTCCATGGTATATGAGTTCTACAGCCATGGCGTCAGCTCCATATATATGCGTTATCTGTTTCTGATTCCCCTG